>JAIRTS010000070.1 GCA_031254795.1 Treponema sp. | reverse complement strand
AATGGCGATGCGCCGCTTGTTTTGGGGAGAAGCATCGCGGCATATCTCGACGCCGGAAGGATCGGTGACAATGACCGTGTATACAAACTGGTCCTCTCCGCGTTCCCATTCGCTCTTTTTATTGCTGGCGTTTTTCACAGTGATATCAACCGCAAGATCCACCGTTCCCCGCTCATGCTTTTGCGTAATGTAGACCCCATCAACGCGCGCCTTGTTTACACCGAGAAGCTCAATATCCCGCCAGATGCCGGCGTCTGGAAGACGGGGCGCCCAATCCCAACCGAACATGCAATGCGCCTTGCGCAACTGGGGGAAACCGTCAAAACAATCGGACGAGCCGTCTGTTCGGTTGGCCGCGTAAGCCTCGCGTACAAACTTGTTGGGCGAATGAAACAATATTTTGACGCTATTACGGGACCCGCTCTCCTTTATTACGTACGGTGTTATGTCAAATTCCCACACGCGGTGCATGTTGTGGGCTTGCCCCAAAAGCATGTCGTTGAAGTACACGTCGGCGATGGAGTCAAGTCCGTTGCACCGCAACACTATTTGTTCGCTTTCAATGATCGCTCGCTCTATAAAGAAAGAGGTCGTATACTCAAAATCATGCTCCATAAGAGAGAACGTCGCGTCCTCGTTGTCACGCCAGAACGGATCGGCCATTTTTTTGGTGACAAGCAAATCATTGTAAACCGAACCGGGAACAACGGCGTCCATATATTCACCGGCATTATGTGGACGCATATACATTCGCATCTTCCAGTTTTGACGCAACGTCTGAGCGCGCATGGGTACCTCCTCCAGATTCGAGCGCTTATATGACCGTTCCCGGATACAGCACCGCGTTTTTCGGAATGACGATGACACCATCAATAATGTGATAATTGCCGTACTCGCCATCGTTCCGGGGTATATTGTCTATGCCGATGCGGCAACCTTCTCCGATTGCCGCGTTCTTGTCAATGATCGCCCCCTTGATAATAGAGCCTTTCCCTATGCCGATATTTGGAATATGCTTTTCAGTGTTCATCTTTTTCGTGATTTCGGACTCGTAGTAATCCGACCCCATGCAAACTACGCCGTTAAGACTCGCCCCATTTTCGATCAATGTCCTCAGTCCGACGATGGAGTTGGTTATTGAGGCGTTGGTGATGATGCAGCCTTCAGCCGTGATGGACTGGGTGATGTTGCCGAAATTTACCTTTGAGGGCGGAAGATTGCGGCGATGCGTATAAATCGGACGCCCTTCATCGTAAATATCGAAACGCGGGCGCACCGTGGTAAGCTCAATATTCGCCTCGTAAAAATTCTTGATGGTTCCGATGTCTTCCCAATAATCGTCGAATGTGTAGGCGCTCACTTTCAGCCGGTTGATTGCCTGTGGAATGATTTCCTTGCCAAAATCGGCGAAGTTGTTGTTCAGACATTCTTCCATCGTCTTGGCGTTGAACACGTAAATGCCCATCGACGCGAGAAAATAATCCTTGTTGTTGCTAGGGGCAATCTCCGAGGGCGCCTTGAAGTCTGAAATATCCTTTGTAGCGCCTGGTTTTTCAAGGAATTCCGTAATGACGCCGCTTTTATCCGCTTTGAGGATGCCAAGTTGGCTGGCATCCTCCCGTCCCACCAGCGTACACGCTATGGAAATAGCCGCGCCGGACTCTTTATGCTTGTTCAGAAAATCAAGCAAATCCATACGGTAGAGCTGATCCCCCGAAAGAATCAGGTAATAATCGGGGTGAGCGGTTCTGAAATGCTGGAAATTCTTCCGCACGGCGTCTGCGGTGCCTTGGTACCAATCACTGTGTTCCAGCGTCTGCTCGGCGGCCAAGATTTCCACAAAGCCTTTTGAAAACGAATCGAAGGTATAGGTTTTGGCTATATGCAGGTGCAGAGACGCTGAATTAAACTGGGTTAGAATATATATCTGTCGCAAATTGGCGTTGATGCAATTTGAGATGGGTATATCGACAAGCCTGAATTTTCCGCCAAATGGAACGGCCGGTTTTGACCGGTCCTTGGTTAAAGGGAACAAACGGGTGCCTTTTCCTCCGCCTAATATAATAGATAAAACTTCAGACATGAGTTTCTCCTTGATAAAATATCCGGACTTGCCGGAGCGCATACTTTTTATAGTATAAAAGAAGATTGTAATTCTGTCGATAGATTTTTTAGAGAAAAATGATTTTTGGAGGAAAAAGAAACGCTTCGTTTCCGCCTTTGCGGACTTAGGGGATGTTGAGCGACGCCTGTGAAGCCATAGCCTTTCCCCAAACGCGGCTCGCGTTTGGGGAAAGGCTTTTTAAAAAACGGCGCTGAATTCCCTTCATTACCGGCGGCTTTCATTTCCGCTCGTCCAATACAATCCATTTGCCCTTTTCATACACATAGAAACCCGCGGAGTTCTCCGCATACAAGGCGCGGAAGGATTCGCCATACATTCCCAAGCGCATTGTCGCTTTCGATAGTCACATCCTCGCCCATCTTGATAATGGCGAGAGGTTCCTGTCAGACGCTCCTCTTTCAATAGCGCGCGGGAATGAAAAACAAATTTTATCGGCGCGTCACGCGCCACGCGTGGCATGTGGGTGGGATTTCTCGTAGACGTCTTTCAGATGTTCCACATTGACATGCGCGTAGCGGGCTGTGGTCGAGATGCTGGCGTGACCCAGCAGTTCTTGAATCACGCGCACATCACAGCCCGCGTTGACGAGGTGGGTCGCAAAACTATGCCGCAGGGAATGCGGATGTATGTTTTTGCCGAGTCCTGTCTGTACGGCGAATTGCTGGGAGTATTGGGCTATGATCCACCGTACGCCGGGTACGGAAAGCGGTTTTCCCCGCAGGCTGATAAAGAGCGCGTCTGTAGGCGGCTTTGCTTTTATGAGCTTCTCTGCCCTCAAAGGAAGGTACACAAAGATCGCCTCCCGCGCCTCGTCGGAAAAATACACTTCCCGTTCCTTGTCGCCTTTTCCGACTACGCGGGCCGACGTGAAATCCGGGGCGCAATTTTTCAGGAACAGGGAGACAAGCTCGCTGATGCGCACTCCCGCTGAATACATAGCGAGAATCAGCGCCGTGTCCCGTTCCGCCCAAAGTTTTGCGGCGCGGGATGGCAATTCGGCGAATTCCGCCATTTCCGGCTCCCAAAGGAAGCTCGGCAGGGTTTTCGGCTGCTTTACATTCCGTAGGCTTGCCGACGGATCATCAGCGCGGTAGTTAAATCGTACGAGGAAGCGGAAAAACCCGCGTATTGAAGACAGGGTGCGGTTCACGCTGGAAGGCGCGAGGTCATCTCTGGCGAGTTCCGTCATAAAATATTGTACATCGTGCAGTGACGCCTGATCTGCGACGATGTCGCGTGACGCGCAATACACTGAAAAATGAGTCAAATCATTGCTGTAGGCGCGGAGAGTCTGATTGGAAACATGCCGTACATTGGCGAGATACTCAAGGTATTCACGCGATTTTTCTGACAGTTGCTCTGATTGCCGTCCTTGTTCCATACGCTACTTTTCATCCTCACCGTGCAGATAATCACAGGCGTGGTTGACGCACGCCTTATGGGAACCCTTCGCCTTGTCGTGTTTCTCCACAAGAAAATGTCCGCATTTGGGGCAGTTCTGGTTGAGCGGTTTGAAGTGGGTGAGAAAATCACATTCTGGATAATTGGCGCACCCGTAAAATTCCTTTCTCTTGCCCTTGGTTTTCCGCGCCACAATATCTCCGCCGCATTTCGGGCATGTCGCTAGCGGTATGGACCTGGTGTTCCGGCATTCGGGAAAGCCGGAGCAAGCCAAGAAGTAGCCGAATTTGCCGAGTTTTTTCTTCATTGGCTTCCCGCATTTTTCACACGTGTAATCCGTTGTCTCATCCAGAGAGCCTTTGTACGTTTCCAGCGTTTTTCCAACATCTTCAACCCGCGACTTGAACGGTTCCCAGAATTCCCGTATCATGTCGGGCCATTGAATGCGGTTTTCTTCAACAATATCGAGCTTGTCTTCCATTGAAGCGGTAAAGTCTACGTCCACCACATTGGGGAAATATTCCACAAGCAGATCGTTGATGAGCCTGCCGAGTTGGGTTGGCACAAGCTGTTTGTTCGCTCTGGTAACATAGTAACGGTCGAGCAACACCGAGATGATGGGCGCATACGTCGAAGGGCGCCCGATTCCCTTTTCCTCAAGCGTTTTGACAATGGAGGCGTCGGTGTAGCGGGATGGACCCTGCGTCCAATGCTGCTCCTTGTGGAAATCAAGCAGTTCAACCGCGTCTCCTCTTTTAAGCGGTGGATAAGAAGATCCCTTCTCATCTTTTGAAGCCAAAAGTTTCAGGACGTTAAAAAAGCCTTTTTCAATGATTTTCGTGCCGGACACCCTAAAAACAGCGTCTCCGGCTTGGATGTCTATGCTCACGGTCTTGGTTTTGGCGTTTTTCATCTGGCTTGCGACGAAACGCTCCCAAATAATCGTGTACAGTTTCAGTTGATCGCGGGCAAGCGAGTCTTTCACATCATTGGGCGTGTAGGTGATGTACGTGGGGCGGATCGCCTCGTGCGCGTCCTGCGCTTTGCCGCTCGCCGCGTACTCTATGGGCTTGTCTGGCAGTTCCGCCGGATACTGCGCCCCAATCCACTCTCGCGCCTCATGAAGCGCAACTTGGGAGATGCGTACGGAGTCGGTGCGCATATAGGAGATAAGCCCTACCCGCGACGAGCCGATATTCACGCCTTCGTAAAGTTGTTGGGCGATCTGCATGGTTTTCTTGCTGGTGAAGCCGAACCGGTTCGCGGCGGTCTGCTGAAGCTGCGATGTGGTGAACGGCGGTTTTGGCTTGATGTTTTTTTCGGTCTCCCGAATATCGGACACGCTTCCCTGCGCCCCGCACAATCTTTCCACAACCGTCTCAACGGCGGCTTCGTCTTTGAACGCGGGCTTTTCCTTTTCCCACAACACGAGCTGCGCCGTAAAAGACGATTTGCCCGATCTGCAGTCTGCGTCAAGCGTCCAGTATTCTTCGGGAATAAAAGCCTCCACTTCCTTTTCCCGGTCGCAGATGAGCCGCAAAGCCACGGATTGCACTCTGCCCGCTGAAAGTCCATTTTTCATCTTCTTCCAGAGCAGGGGCGAGAGGTTGTACCCCACGAGTCTGTCCAGTACGCGCCGCGCTTTCTGGGCGTTTACCTTGGCTTCATCAATGCTGGAGGGATGGGCAATCGCTGTCTTTATCGCCTGCGGGGTGATCTCATTAAATACGATGCGTTTGATGGGTTTGTCCGTATTTTTGGCGGCTATGGCGTTCCGCAAATGCCACGCGATGGCTTCACCCTCGCGGTCATTGTCGCTTGCGAGCAACACCATATCCGCCTTTTTAGCCTCGGACTGCAATTCTTTCAACAGCTTGGTTCTGCCGCGCACGGTGATATACTCAGGCGCAAAATCGTGTTCCGTGTCAACGGCGAGCCTTGATTTAGGCAGATCTATGAGGTGCCCCATAGACGCGCGCACCGTATACGATGAGCCCAGATATTTTTCTATGGTCTTTGCCTTGGCCGGAGATTCTACAACGACGAGTGTTTTGTGTTTCATTTGTGTTTTTGTTGACATATAGGATTCTAAAGCTATCTTGATTTCTTGAAGATGTCAAGAGATATTTTGAAGATAACATCAATCGCCGCCACTTTTTTGGAGAAGCATCCCCTTTCAGTCGTTTTCAGGGCAATAATTCGACGCGATCCATCGGATTGTCGTCGACATCGCGCGCTTTGAGCGCATAACCGAATATGATGCGAAGAACCGTAATGAGGCGGCTCTTTGTACCGATGTTTTCCTGCTTCAATCGCAGTGCCCATTCCTTAATTCGGCTTTCATAGATTTTCCGCATGTCCATGTCGCCGAATTCAAAAGATAATCCGCCCGATGAGCAGGTTCTGTTGGGACTGCCCCGGCCTTTGCCATAGGATGTTCCTCGCAGTAAGCGGGTTTTAATATATATGCGTTAATTCCTTATCTATAAAAGAAAAAACCCGTCATTATGGACGAGCTTGAACGCTCCCCCGGACGGACTTGAACCGCCGACCCAGTGGTTAACAGCCACTTGCTCTGCCAACTGAGCTACAGGGGATTAATAATGCCTTACTATAGCTGTTTCAAACAAAATAGTCAAGAGCCGATCAAAATTTTTTACAAATTTTCTCTCAAAATCGCTTGACAAAAGATCAATAATATGTTTCTATATAGAGAAGCATTGCGC
>JAIRTS010000028.1 GCA_031254795.1 Treponema sp. | reverse complement strand
GCGCACGACGCGTTGCGTGTAATTACGCTTGCCCGCAAGGAAACAGACGCGATCCTCGCGAAGGAAGACCTTTCCAGCCTGGAAAAGGATCTTGTTTTTCAGGGCTTTATCGGCCTGATCGATCCTCCGCGCCCGGAAGCGGCGGCGGCGATAGTCCGCGCAAAAAAAGCGGGAGCGCGCGCAATCATGATCGCGGGCGATCATGCGGAAACCGCGGCAGTAATCGCGCGGGAGCCTGGCATAATTTACGTGAAAGAAGGCATAATCACCGAAGAGGAACTTTCAAAACTTTCCGATAAGCAATTCTTTGAAAGCATTGAATTCTATTCCGTATACACGAGGGTTTCGCCGTCGGACAAAATCCGCATCGTGCAGGCATGGCAGGAGAAGGGTGCGGTTGTCTCAATGACAGGCGACGGCGTAAACTACGCGCCCACGCTGAAAGCCGCCGATGTCGGCGTTTCGATGGGCATTAACGGCACGGAAGTCACCAAAAACGCGTCCGACATGATCCTGGTCGATGACAATTTCTCGACAATCATAGAGGTGGTAAGCGGGGAAGGGAGGCTTTCTCGAATATCAAAAAGCTCGTCTACTTCCTGATTGTCTGTAATATTTCCGAAATCGTAATTATGATCTTAGGGCAGGTTTCATGATGGGGAGGGAGGGGGGTGATTCCCGTAATGCTGTTGATCATCAACGTGTTAGGCAACGGTATTCCCGGCCTTGCCCTCGCGAAAGAATGATCCGACAGGCGAATAATGACAAGGAGACCCATAGGCCGCGATGAAAGTTTTTTCTCCGACGGACTTATGGAAGTCATCATCCAACAGAGAGTCTTGTGCAGCCTAACGGTACTGTTGGCCTTTTACATCGGCAAATTCGTGGTAATCCCCGGAAATTTTTCGCCGTCCCACGGCATAGGGCAGACGATGGCGTTCCTCGACTGGGCTGGACTTTGTTATTGCACATCTTCACAGTCAAGAGCAGAATTTCCGTTTTCAAACGCTCTATGAGAGACAACCTCTAACTGCCGATAAGCGCGGGTATTATGTTCCTTGTACTCGCAGGCGTTGTCGTGATACCGCCGTTTGCTTCCACATTGGGATTCGCGGTTATTGGGCGGCTATCACTGGCTCATTACGCTTGGCATTTCGCTGATTCCAATTATTGTCGCGGAGTACGGAAAGTTCTGGGATAGCTACAGGTACCGCGAAGAGGAAAGACTGCGCGGTATACGGCAGGAAATTCAATGAGATACAGTAGCACGACGAATGATCCTCCCCAGCCGCAAGCGACGCAAACAAGTTTGCGGCTTTGATGAAAGGATTTCACCGCTCGCCCTTACCGGGGGATTTCTTCCCCAATTAGGTAGGATCTGAGCGTCTTCATAAGGATGTCGCCGTCAAGCGGCTTGCCGATGTGAGCGTTCATGCCGGATTTCAGACAGTTTTCCACATCTTCCTGCATGATGTTCGCCGTCACCGCTATGATGGGAATGTTTTTCGCCTTATTGCCATCAAGCATCCTTATTCGCCGGGTGGCTTCAAGTCCGTCGATTTCAGGCATTTGCATATCCATAAGGATAATGTCAAACTTTTCCTGATTTTCCTTAAAAAGATCAATCGCTTCCCGCCCGTTATTCGCGAAGTCTATGGCGCAACCGGTTTCTTCGAGCATCGCTCCAATAATTTCCTGGTTGATCTCTATGTCTTCCGCCACGAGTATGTTTTTCCCCGTAAACATATTCCCGTAATCCGAGGATTCCTCTGGAAGCTCGCCTTCCACGGATTCGGCGTCGTATGGTTGCTCAACTTCAATCTGGCAGATGAATGTCGATCCCTGTCCAGTCGCGGATTCAAGCCAAATCTTCCCGTGCATAAGATCAACGATGTTTTTTACGATGGCAAGTCCGATCCCCGCGCCTCCGAATTTTCGGGATGTGCTATCGTCCTCTTGCGCGAAAGACTTAAAGAGTTTCTTCTGATATTCCTCCGAAATTCCTACGCCGGTGTCGTGAACCTCTATTTGCAGGAGGCTTCGGTTGTCGTCCCTTCCAATTTTCTGTACGACAAACGTAATCGTACCGTTTTCCGGCGTAAATTTTACGGCGTTGTACAAAAGATTGAGGACAATTTGGGATAAGCGCCGTTGGTCGCTCAAGACGACTTCCGGCATGTCAGGCGCGATGTTGATCACAAGCCGCTGTTTTTTCTCATCCGTACGAACGCGGACGATATTGATGATAGTCGAGAGCGCGTCTCTCAAATTAAATTCACCATACTCAAGCGTGAAATGGTTCGCCTCTATGCTTGATATGTCGAGTATGTCGTTGATAATCTCCAAAAGATGGCGTGACGCATGCATGATATTTTTGAGGCAGGCGTGGATTTTCTCAATATCGCCAGTTTTTCCCGCCATATCCGCCATGCCGATGACGGCGACCATGGGCGTACGCAACTCATGCCCCATAGCCGCCAGAAACCTATTTTTCGTTCGGTTCGCCTGAACCGCTTCTTCTTTCGCGGCGACCACCCTGTCGATAAAAACGATGATGGCGGTGATGGTTCCCGCTATAACCACAAGAAGCGCAAGCGCGATAAGCCGTATATGAGCGACGTCGGCGTTGATCATGTCATACGGCACAGTAAGGAACACATGGTAGTCGGTTCCCGGAACGAGCGCGTACGCTATATAGTGTTTTCCGCTCTTTTCATTATAGGTGAGAACGCTCTGTTCCGTAGTCAATAATTCTTCCATAGCGCCGGCGAGCTCGCCGGGGAGATTGTTGACGCCGATCAGCGTATTGGTGTTCATGGAACGTTCCGTATACGCGCCATTCCGTGAATCGTATTTTTGGATGGAAAGAACAGCGCCGTCATTCGCAATAAGGTAAAAAGCGGCGTCCTTCCCATAGTTGCTGTTGACGCTGCGTGTCAAGCCGACAAGTTCTTCCGACATGGACAGGGCGCTGTAAACAAGAGAGAAATACCCCACCATCTCTCCCTGATCATTTATGATGTTTGAAGAAAAAAGCGTCTGTTTCTGTCCTGTCACCTTGGAAAAGTTTTGAGTCGAGACATAGGTCAGTTTTACTCCGGCGGGGTTGTCGGCGATGAGGTGTTGAAAATGATCCCGATCCGCCAGAGAAAGCGGCTTCGCGTTTGGATCCTCGTCGTCAGTTGAAGCCAGCCAGCCCAGGGCCGGATTGCCGTTGGCGTTGGAATGGAAATACCTGCCGTCTTTCAATACAATCAGGTATGCGTATGTGTGGGCTTCGGCGTACAATTGTTTAACGAGATGGACAAAATCCCGTTTCGTGGCGTTCCAGTCAAGGCTTTTTATAGAAGGCAGCAGGGAACAAATCTCCGCATAGTCCCTTTTCCTCATAAAAGACAGGCCTATGTCCTTTGCGAGGATTTCAGTGTAATCGGAGAATAAACGCCTGCTGTTCGTCTGAGCCGAGCCGCTGAATTGATAAATTAAGAATAAGACGCCGCCAATAAAGCCCGACATAATGGCGATCAAAATGATGACGCTTCGCTTCTGTTTCATATTTCCTCCTTTTTTTCCTTATATAGACGTTTTATGGTGTCCTCCATCAGGCGACGCCGTTCCAAAACCATGCTTTGCAAAACCGTGTTTTGGAACCAAATCAGAAAGTGCTTTTATCATGGCGTTAAAATCCACCGGTTTTGCGAGATGTCCGGTCATGCCGGCTTGCAAAGCCCGCTCCACATCCTCGCGATAGGCGTTTGCGGTCATGGCGATGATGGGCATCCGCTTCACATCAGCGCGATCAAGCTCCCGGATGACGCGGGTCGCTTCATAGCCGTCCATGATGGGCATTTGTATGTCCATAAAAACAAGATCATACCAACCTTCCGCCGATTCGCCGACTTTCCTGACCGCCGCATCTCCATTCTCCGCCTCTTCAATCGTCACATGCGTTTCTTCGAGCATTTCCTGAATGATGACGCGGTTTATCTCGACATCGTCCACTAAAAGGAGCCTCTTTCCCGTAAGATCCGGCGGCGCGACGCTTCCCTCGCCCTCCGCAACCGGCTGATCGCTCTTGACAAGGACAAGCTCGAACATAAATGTGGCACCCTTGCCCTCTTCGCTTTGCGCGGAGATATACCCGCCCATCCGTTCGATAAGATTCTGGCTTATGGCGAGACCAAGCCCGGCGCCGCCGAAACGCGTCGCTATGGTTTTGTCGGCTTGCTCAAACGGCTTGAACAGCCGGGCGAGCTGCTCTTCGCTCATGCCTATACCCTGATCCTCGACCGTCCACCGCAAACGCGCATCCCCTTCCCGCTCGTCCAGCGTCTTGATGAAGAACCTGACCTCCTTGCCGGGCGCGGTGAATTTGACGGCGTTCCCAAGCAGGTTTATCAGCGTTTGTTTCAAGCGCAATTTGTCGCCCGTCACTGTGAGGGTGTTGGACATCTCAAATTCGGAGATAAAACGAATGTCTTTCTCGTCGCAACGGTGAATGAAGATATTTTTGACCTCCTCCATAGCCTCAAACAAAAGAAACGGCTCGGTTGACAGCTTGAATTTTCCGGCTTCTATCTTCGATATGTCAAGGATGTCGTTGAGAAGTCCCATAAGATGCGTGGAAGCCGCGCTGATCTCGTCTATCGCGGAGAGGGTCTTTTCCGTGTCGCCAGCGGCGAGCGTTTTCCTTGCAATATGGGTCATACCCATAACCGCGTTAAGCGGCGTACGGATTTCATGGCTCATATTGGCGAGAAACACGCTTTTCGCCAGCGACGCGGCTTCCGCCAATGTGGCAAGCTCTTTGAGCTTCTCATTTTGATCGTTTATTTCCCTCACCATGGAGATGTAGCGGGTGATGTCGCTGAAAGAAAGGGCGTAGCCCGAGACCGCGCCCTTGCGGGAATAGGTAAACTGGCTGGTCGCCTTGAAGGTTCGGACTTCAGCAGTTTCCTCTGGCCGCGCAATGGTAAACTCCCCTCCCGTGAACGAAAGGGAGAACATGGACGATCCGTCGAACAGGTCGTGTGGCGCGTAATGGGAGGAACGGCGTTTAATGGCGTCAAGGAAATCCTGAATGCGGGTTTCCCAGAGTGTTATTTTAAAGTCGTCTTTGTCAAAAAAATCCAATTCGGCGCCGTTTTTGTCTATGATGACGCCATTTTTGTTTATCAGGATGATGTAACTTGGATATTTCTCAAAAATGGCAGCGAGCATGATTTGCCTGAAGCTAAAAGCCCGCTCACGGTACAAAAAGATAAAAAACAGGAAGAAAGAAGCGCAGAATGCATAGGGCGTAATTCCTAGAAACCGGGCGCTGATCTTGAAGGTTTGAAGAATATTGGCGGCAAACGGAATTAAAAGCGCGGCGGCGGCGATCATGACTTTGGGATTCCGCCTCACATGTTTGATGAGGTATTCAAACAGGATCAACAACGCGGCGAGCAATGTCGCGTAGGCGAAAAAGGTGTGGACATGAAACAGGTCTCCTATGCCCGGACTGGGATAGTTATAGTCGCGGAGCATACGGTGGTGCAACGGATTTGTGATGAAGCTGATCGAATCAATGAGCGGAAGCGGCGCTATAAACCGCATTATGGCTCTCGTTTTATGTACGCCACGTCCCGTAATGTCAAGAAAAAACCACAGCAACGCATAGGGAAAGACGCATACAAAGACCATGCGGATCGTTTGAAGTATGGGGAAATACGGTGAAGCGGATCCGCCCAGTGAAACGCAACCGCTGAAGAGAGTCCAAAAAAGCGTCGTAAAAGCCAGCGCGAAAAAACTCCGCATTTGCTGGTTGCGGCTGTCGCTGAACCAAATGAAATTGATAATATAAAGAATCGCTATGCATAAAGCGATGGATGTAAAGAAAAACGTCAATTCAACATTCACAATGCTGGTAGTATAGCATTGCGCAGGACTATTTGCAACTATAGAAGAAACCTGCGTTTCGTACGCAAAATGCGCGGCAATGTTTGTCCGGAGCCAAAGACGCCTCTTGCGGCGTGGCTTGTCGCTTGAAAAACGAAAAAAACTCATATATTAAGTTGACAGGCTACATAAGTCATGCTAGAATAGAAGAAGTTCGTGTTACGAACCATCCACAGAAGTGGATTATTTTTTCACGTTCATTTTTCAAAGGAGAAAAAGAATGAAAAAATTTTTGTATGTTTTATTGGTGGTGCTGGTCGGCGCGTTGGCGCTTACTTGTACGAAACAGAAACAAGATGCTGGGCAAAGCGATGCCCGGCAGAGCGAGACTCCGCAGTCTGCCCCTGCCGCGAAAATCACCGTCACTTTCGCGGGAACTGAAGCCGCTACAACAGGCCAAAGCCGGATGATGCAAGAGGTGGCTGACAAACTGAATGCCACAGGGCGTTTTCAGGCTGACGTGCAGGTAAACGGGGCGCTTTCCAATGACACCGACAACCTTGTGACTCAAGCGAGAACCGGCGTGCCGCTGGTGGTGCCTTCCGACCCCGGCAGGCTGGCGAGCCAATTCGATATCCCTGACCTCAACATTTTGATGGCTCCCTATGTGCTGACAGACATGAAGGCTCTGGAAAAACTGCCCGACACCGCCCTCTTTAAGGAATGGCAAGCCAAACTTGAGGCCCAAGGCGTCACCTTTGTGGCGGACATGTACAACGGTTTCCGTAGCTTCTACACCACTGATCCGGTGAACACGGTCGCCGACCTTAGCGGGTTGCGGATCCGCGGTTTCGGCAACAACATTGGAAACGCCCTCGCCAAATATCTGGGCTTTGCGAATATCGGCATCGCTTGGGGC
>JAIRTS010000013.1 GCA_031254795.1 Treponema sp. | reverse complement strand
GCCGCGTTTTCCAGAATGAAACCGTCAAGAAATCTTTGAAAATAGGACAACGCCGAAAGGGCGAAACCGAAGAAGTTCATTGACACCCATTCATTTCCGGCAAGCGAAAATCGCCGGGCCAGAGAGCGGCGCATGACAGGCCAGATATGCTTCGCCGCCAGTAGGCGGCTCGGGCTACGTTTTGGCTAAGTCATTCCGCGCCTCAACGCAGTTGGGGAACGCGTTTCTGTCGCGCGGAGGAACATCCTCACGCCTCCCTTTTGCTTCTGTCCGTATAAAGCTCAGATATAGCCCGTATCAGGAAGCCGCTCCGATACGGCGAACGTAACGCCGCTTTCTATTATGCCTCGTAATATATAACGCGACGCTTGTTCCCTCTTTCAAGTATAAGCTGACCCTTAAATCAAGAGGCGGAGTACGCCGTTTCATTCTTTTTAACCCAGTCATCGCCTTCTTTTTCATGTCCAGTGGATTTATAACTATTCTCAGTTATTTCCAGTTTTTCTTTCTTGGGCGGCGACGCCTCATTGTCAATGTACTCCCAGTTTCCCCTAAACTCTTGCGGAACATTTTCAAACCGCGGTTGATCGCGCCCTATAAACGCCACGCATACGAATAATATAGACACAGATTTTTCATCGGCTCCTCCTGCCTGCAAATGTCGCCATATATTTCGCTTTTGTCAATCATAAACCCCCAATAAGCTAATAGAGGGCAGTTCCAGCGACAAGATGTCCTGCTCGGCGGGCGGGGCGAACAGGACAAGGCTCGAAGCCCCGCCGGGATCGAGCGTGGCGTCCGCGCTCAAGGGCAAGTCAAAGTTAAATGAGGCGAGGCAAGGCGAAGGAACAAATCAAAAGGAGCTTGAAGGATAGGGCTGGAAAACCAAGAGCGGCGCGTCCTTTAAGGCGGCTCCAAAATGAGCCTAACCGCCGCAGGTGGCGCAAACAACTTTGCGGCGGGGTATTACACTCCACTGCGAATGAAGCGCTTTGAGCGGCTTACAGAGGCAAACGCCCGGATTTTATGGACGTTTGCCTCAATCCTTCTCCCTTCACTCCCATACCACCTCGTACGCGAGCGGTTTTTCCAATGTCAAAAGGTCGATCACCGGGACGGCGAATTCCGCGCGTTTGCTGGAGAACGTTCCGCCCCGGACGGAACGGATGACGCCCGGAAAATCAAGGGCAAGAGTGATGGTCGCGCTTTCAAGCTCAGACGCGAGCGTATTGCCGAGGCCTCTGTTGTTTCTGAGCGTGTTATAAGTCGCCCTGAGTTGCCGTATATATTCGGCTTTGGTCTGGATGTACTGCCAGTCCGTTGTCAGACCGGGCGCCATGAGGCAAGAAAGGTAATCTTCCGCGTCAGGCGACAGGAGGCTCACAAATTGCGGGGCGGTCGCGCGATTCAGCGCGATAGAAAGCCGCCCGCCGCCGCCGGTTGTTTGTTCGTACGTGATGAGCCGTTGCGTTCGACCGCCATACGCGCCGGGCAGCGCGAAAAAATCGTTTGCCTGCGAGACGCTTACGCTTCCATCTATGCTTGACGGCGTTATATTGCGCATGGACGCGGACTTGACGCCCCGGGCGTTTCGTATGGACAGGGCGATAGTTTGCGCGTCAAGAATGGATCCCGCGCCTCCGGACGCCACGCTTATGAGCGTCGCAACCGACGGCGGCAAGCCGCTCTGAATCGCTATATCGGCGGAGCCGTCTTCTCGCAAAACGCCGGTGATCTGTCCCGAACAAGACGCAAAGACAAGCGCAAGCGCCACCACGAGAGCCGCTTTGTGTTTCATTATGTCAGGTTTCTTCATACGCACTATACAAGAACAACAAGTTTTTAAGCGCATAGTTACGGGTGTATTGAAAATATGACGGCAATCGGCTACTATCAAGACATGACATTGAAAGAAAGAAACACATTCTTCAAAATCGGCGTGTGCGTAGCCGCGCTGGCGCTTGCGGCGGTCGCGGCTTCATCGGCGGTTATTTTTCGCGTCGATCCGCCGGCCTATCCGGTGGCGGTTGAAGGCGCCGTTCAAAGGCCGTACGGACTCATGCTGAATTTTTTGCGTCCTTCGGCCTACGGAGTCTTCGCCTCCATAATCATATCGGCGCTGTACGCGCTTGCGTCTCTTATATACATTTACCGTTTTTTTGAAAAAACCCAATCTCCTGAAATACTGTACGTTGGCTTCTTTGCCTTGTCTTTCGCCTTTGAAGTCTGTCGGGTGATGATTCCCCTTGCCAATGTCAACGAACTTGCCGGCATATATGTGGTTATCGCCGCCAGAACGCTGTTTTTTGGACGGTATCTCGGCCTTTTTTCTCTGCTTACGGCAGGCCTCTACGCTTCGGATTTCAACACTCAGGAACAAAAGTACACTATTGTCATACTGGTCTCAGTCAGCCTTATGTTCGCCGTTGAAGCGCCCATTGACGGTTTTTCATGGAACACCGCGCTGAATGTGACAAACGGTTATTCAAAGCTCTTCAAAACCATTGAAATAAGCGTCGCCGCGATTACGCTTGCGAGTTTTCTCATGTCCGCGTTGACCAGGGGGAGCAATATGTACCTTTTCATTAGCATCGGCATTTTTCTGGCGTTCATGGGACGGGGCTTCCTGCTCAACGCTGACACATGGATCGCGCCCATACTTGGGGCGCTTTTTCTTGGAATAGGCACGTGGCTTGTGAGCGACAAGCTGCACAGTGTGTATCTTTGGCTGTGAGGGCGGACATGCGTTTTTCCATTATTGAGTACAATCCTGACGGCGCGTGGCAACAAAATGTTGAAACCATTGAAGCGTTGTTGACGCGGCGCGTCTCGCAAAGCGAGTCACCTAGCGAGCCGCAAGACGTGTCGCGCAGCCACTTTTCGGGAGTCACGTGGATCAATGTCGACGGACTTGAGGACGCCGTGTCCATCAACAAATTGGCGGAGGCCTACCATATCCATTCGCTTACGGTGGAAGATATTCGGGACGCCGGGCAAAGGCCGAAGCTTGAGGATTTTGAACGCTATCTCTTCATCACATTTAAGGTGGTGAACCGCTCGCGCGGCGAGGAAAACAGGTTTGAGCAGATAAGCATAGTCCTCACGGAGGATACGGTGATCACTTTTCAGGAGTTGCCGGGCGATTCGTTTGATCCGATACGGCGCCGCATTTTGGGCAACGCCGGAAAAATCCGCAGAGCGGGCGCGGATTACCTTGCGTACGCGATAATGGATTCCATCATTGACGAGTATTACGTGATCTTGGACGATTTGACCGGCGTCATTGATGAGTTTGAAGAGCGGGCGCTTGACGAGACCGATGAATCGCTCATGCCCGATTTTCAAAAAGTGAGGCAAACCCTTATCCGCATAAAACGGGTGGTGTCGCCTCTGCGTGAAAGCCTTGCGGCGCTTATGCATCTGGAATCGCCGCTCATAAATTCCGAACTGAAACCGTTCCTCAAAGACCTGCACGACAATGTGATGCAAGCCGCCGAAACCGTGGAGAACTGCCGCGAACTCCTTGCGGGCGTCATGGAAATCAACCTCGCCACCATATCAACCCGTATGAACAAGGTGATGAAGGTGCTTACCATTATTTCAACCATTTTTATTCCGTTGACGTTTATCGCCGGCGTTTACGGCATGAATTTCAGGTTTATGCCCGAGCTCGACTGGCGTTACGCATATTTCGTCGTGTGGGGGGTGATGGCCGCTATTGCCATAGGGATGCTGGTCTTTTTCAAGCGGAGGCAGTGGCTGTAAACATGCGCGTGATCACAAGCTGCGACGAAGACATCCGCGCCGCCGCCGAAGCGATCAAGGCAGGGCGGCTGGCCGCGTTTCCCACGGAGACCGTGTATGGGCTGGGAGGCGACGCCTTCAACGTTTCCGCTCTGGCGCGAATTTTTGAGGCGAAGCGGAGGCCGCGTTTTGATCCGCTCATCGTACACATCGCCGATTTGTCCACGCTTGACATGACGGCTGAGACGGGGAGCCTCGCTCCCTCTTTGCGGGCAAAACTCAGCCTCTTGTGCCGGAACCTGTGGCCAGGCCCCCTTACGCTGGTGCTGCCGAAGCAGCCGGCTGTCCCCGGTCTGGCGACAAGCGGTTTGCCAACGGTTGCGGTGCGGTTCCCGTCCCACCCCGTAGCCCAAAAACTCATCCGCTATTCAACCGGCGCCGTCGCGGCTCCAAGCGCGAATCCATTTGGTTATTTAAGCCCGACAAAAGCCAGCCATGTACAAGAACAGTTGGGAGAACGGGTTGATTTCATCATTGACGGCGGAAACGCGGGCATAGGCGTTGAGTCAACGGTGCTTGACCTTACGGAAGAGCCGGCGCGTATCTTGCGCCCGGGCGGCGCGCCCCGCGAGGCGATAGAAGCGATCATCGGTCACGTGGAAATGGGGTCTTTGCCAACACACGCCGTTCTTCGCGCCGCTTCCTGCGCCGCGCCCTGCGCCGCGCCGCTCCCCGCGCCTCATTCGCCGGGACAGCTTGCGAGTCATTACGCGCCGAACGCGCCGCTTTTTCTGCATGACGCCGGCGCCATGTTGAATCTCTCCTTTTGTCCTGATGAAGCGTACCTTTTTTTTGACGAAGAAACACGCGGCGAGTGGAACATGAGAAACGCGGTGGACGCGGACGGGCGAATATTCACGCTCGCGCGCGGCGCGAACACGGGGACAGTGGACAAAACCCTCGAAGCGGCGGCGAATTTGTTTGACATTCTGCACATCATTGACAAGATCAAGCCGTCAGCCATCCACGCGCAAAAATCGCCGGATGCCGGGCTTGGCGCCGCGATCAACGACAGGCTGACAAGAGCGGCGGCGAAGCGGCGTTGACAGGAACCCGGCGTTTGCGCGGGCGTTTCCCGCCCCGCCTCCGCGCGGCGTTTTTCATATTCAATAGAATATTTCCCAAATTATAGAGAAAAGAATATCAAGGCTTGACACGGCGTCCAACGGCTATTATAATGCTTGCAAACGTAAGGGAAGCGCGGCGGAGTCTGCATTCAAAATGCATTCAAAACTTAAACGCCTCGCATAGCGGCTAAAAGCCCCTATGCGCGCCGGCGCCGAATCTCTATGCGTGACCATGTTACAGGAGGATTTGCAATGAAACACACCTATATTCGCCTTGCCCCCCCGCGTGGTCTTCAAAGCGTAACAATCTATAAACGCGCCGTTAAAGGCGCCGCCATTTTTCGCCCCTGCGCCGCAAGAACCGGCGGAACGCCGGAAAACTATATTCCCGCCCGTAGCGCCATTTTTCACCTATACACCGTCATTATATCGCCAAAGGATTCTCTTTATTCGCGACGGGGTCTCATACCCCGCCCTTTAGGGCGGTTAACATTGGCGACGCCAACAAAGAATGGCATTAGACCGGTTCGCCGCGCAAACCCGCGCAGTTATGTAATTTCCGGACAGAACGCGCCTCGTCCACGACGCGGCGCGGACACGATACCCCGCCCTTTAGGGCGAGGAGGCTCATTTCCCGTTGCCAATAGCGGCGGCCCGCCGGAAATTCCGGCTGCAGAACGTCTCTTGAACGCGCGGGAAGTGTTTTTATGCGCATAGCCGCGTTGCGGTTGCGATATATGCGGGAAAAGCCCCTTCAGATTGCCGTCTGCCCTGGCCCGGTATGCCGGCGCGCTGAAGGGGCCGCTTCCGCGCCAAACTTTTTTTTATAGGAGATGAAGAATTATGCGTCAAAAAACATGGTTTTTCAAGAGGATGCTGGGCATAGGCCTGGCTTGTGGATTGCTGTTGCTGGCAGGCGGTTGCGATACGTCCAACGGTAATAATGGGGGCGGCGATGATGTCCCGGACGATGGTCTATATGAGGGATTTCACAACTATCCCACAGGCAGGGTGAACCAAAACGGACTATTGAAAATAGAGAATACCGTTAACAAGGCGACGTTGCTTTTCAACGGAACCGTGGAGAAAGCAAATTATATCGGCACCGTCGATTCCCTGAGCAGCGTCCAGGTGAAACTGCCGGAGGAGAAATTCTACACCATCGTGGCTGTGGAGAAGGAGAATTATGAAGAACGGCAAGCCCAGGCCGCCCAGTTCAATGTACTCACCTATTACTCCAATATCCAACCCTATTCGGTGAAGGTTACTCCATCAAGCGTCTACGGCGGCGGGAGCTGGGTGTTCAACAACAGCACAAGTTATTGGGTGCAGATCAAAAAAGCGGATTTAAGCCAGAACTACGCGGTGATCGCTCCGAACGCGCAACGGGTCATTATTCCGATTGCGATGAACACTCCCTATGATTACTTTGTCTACTTTTCCAAGGAGTTAAAGTACAACGGGAAAACCGTGGCTCTGGTGGAGACCACGGACAGGTCGCAGGCAAACATCGCTCAGGTGACTAATGACACGCCGGTCTACACCACCACAATCACCCTGAATACTATACCGAACGGCGGCATTAATCCCGCGATAATGGTGAAAAACAACAGCAATAAGTCGGTGCGGGTGTATTACGCGAATTCGCAAAAGACCAACGGCGCCGCCAGCGCCGATTTTGTCATTACGGGCGGCGAATCCGGACTGATGAGCGGCTTTGCAAGCGGGAACAACACCAATGTCATTGAGTTTTATTCGCCGGCGTGGGAACTGAACAAGAAGGTGCCGGTGGATATGGAGATGAAGGCAAACAAGGTGTATGAAATCACCATCCCCGCTAACGAAAACGCTTCAGACATAAGCGTAACCGAAGTTGACGCGGAAACGTACTATAACTAAACGATATCCGGGCGGAGGCTTTATAAAGAAGCCCCGCCTTGCCTAACCATAGGAGGAGGTGGAAAATGAGTATGAGAAAGTGGATGCTCGTGGCTCTGGCCATGTTGTCATTAGCCTTTTGGGGTTGCTCCGACGCGTCTGGCGATGGCTCCGACGCGTCTGGCAAAGGTTCCGGTTCTGAGAACGACAAAACGTATATTGAGTTTCAAAACAATGAGGCGTTTCCGGCGAGCGTCTATCAAGACGTGTCCCGGCTTACGCTCCTGGCCGAAGTTCCCGCCAAAGAAACGAAAAAAGTCGAAGCCGAGCCGAATTTTAGGGGAGTCACATTTTATCCCTCCTTTTCGCTGGAGATCGAAGGAATCTCCATCGTCCATAATGGGCAGGCCATCACCGCGCGGGTGGATGAAAAAAAAGTCAACAAAATAATCATACCCGCGCTGGCTTCAGGCGTGATTGAAACCGGCTACGCATACATCAAGGTGGAAAACGCCGGAGATTACTCTCTCACCTTCAACCGGGGAGCCTATGAATTAAGCCCTTTGGGCGCGGCTTCAAGCATCGTTATGCCGAATGAAGTGGCGGCGTACCGGATTGAGCCGGGGAAAACGGACATTTACAGCTTTATACGCAACGCCAGCGTCCCGCTCGCCTTCCCCGAAACGGTGAGCGAGTTTGAGCGGAACACCATTTATTTTTTCAAAGACGACGGGAGCGACTTCACTATGAATGGAACAAAGCCATTGAGCCTGCCTCCTGTTCCGGCGGCGCCCGGAAAGCCGGCGGTAACCAGAGAGCGCGCCAGCATAACGGCAACATGGGAAGCGGTGGATCACGCCGATTCCTACAACGTGTATTGGGGCGAGAATCGAACGCCGCCAACAAGCGCGGGGAAAACCGGCGTCGATGGAACATCAACAACCATAACGGGACTGACTGGTGGCGCAAGCTATTATGTGTGGGCGCAGGCGGTGAACTCACGAGGCGCTTCTCCTTTGAGCGAGGCTTCTTCATCCGCGCTCGCCCCTATCATCAATATCACCTATAGTTCCGTGTCAGGTGGCGCGTGGACATTGCTAGATGACGGAAACCGCCGATCTCCCGCAATAGGCCATGGCAGCGTGACCAAATCTCGTGTCAGCTTTACCAGTACTATAGACAATGCGTCCATAACGATATTGCTTGACGTGTCTTCACAAGCAGGGTGCGATTTCGCCTTTATCAGCGCGCTGGACAACGCTTCCGCCACATACTCTAGCGGCTATTACAATGGCAGCGTAATATCCGGCGAGCAATCGGTAATAGTAACTATACCGATACCAACGGCCGGCGGTCATTTTATTGATATAGGGTACCGGAAAGATGCTAGGAGTTACTCTGGCTCCGACCGCGCGAGGTTTAGGGTTGTCGAGTGAGCTTCCCCCTTCTTTTTAGGGTTCCCCTAAAGGGAAAGGCTTGGCCCTATGGAGCGGGAAGGCAATGCGCCAACCTTGACAGCCGCGTAAGCGGCGGTTCCCGCGCGAGGGACGGACTCCGCCGGCGGCTCTTCCGCAGGCTCTCGCCCCTCATTTTACAATGGCGCGCGCGGAGGGACATACGCGCCCTCCGTTGCATTCATACACTATACAAGGAGCATATAATGGCAAAGAGAACATTTTGGAAGGTCTGGCTTAAACGCAACCTTCTCACCAAGGACATTGAAAATGACTTCATAGCCGAAGTCTCCACCGCGGGGCATACCCTGCGCAACGAAGACATAGCGGCCCGCATTGTCGCGGCGCGTTCGGAGATGCGCCTTGAGACCATCGCAAGCATACTCGCCGTGCGGGACGACATCGTGCGCGAAGCCCTCCTTCAGGGAACGGCCGTGCAGGACGGATGCGTACGCATGGCTCCAAGAGTGAGCGGCAACTGGATCGGCGCGTCCCACGCCTTTGACCCGAAAACCCACAAGATAGGGCTTGACATAAGCCCCAGCGCGGAAATGCGCTCCGCGCTTGAAACCGTGGGCGTCGAAGTGTTGGGCGAAAAAGAAGCGGGCGCGTTCATCGGGCTTGTGACGGACATCAGCGCGGACAAGACTGACGGCACAATAACGCCCGACGAAGACATCATCGTGACGGGGGAGCGGATAAAGATAGCGCCCGAAGGAGAGGCGGGCTTGGGCGTGTTCTTTGTTGACGCCGGGGGCGCGGAGCATCCGCTCGCCCATAAAATGACGGAGAATCTCCCGAAAAAACTCGTGTTCCGCGTTCCGGCGCTGGCCGCGGGCGCATACACGCTCAAGGTCGTGACTCGCTTCTCCAGTTCCAGCACGCTGCTCCAGCATCCTCGCTCAATAACCTACGAATTCCCCCTCACAGTCTCCGGCCAGCCATAAGCCGCGCAATGGCGCGTCGCCTCGCAGCGTGCCGTTGCGCCGCTGATCCACAATGAACTGTCGCGTTCTAAGGGGTGGGGCAGTGGATCCCGTTGCGAATAAAAAAGGGAAAGCGATAGCAAGGCTCGCGTCTTTAAAACAACGCCGGAATCGCCGCAAGTCCGGCGCTCTCTTCAAATCCAAAGACAATGTTCATGTTTTGCGCCGCCTGCCCTGCCGCTCCTTTCACCATGTTGTCAATCGCGCTCGCCACGATGAGCGTGGAGCCGCTCTGATCCACATGCA
>JAIRTS010000280.1 GCA_031254795.1 Treponema sp. | reverse complement strand
TTATGAACACATTATCTGTCGCCCAGTTCGCCGAGCGGCTTCGAACAAACATCGAGAAGGTCTTTCTGGGAAAGTCCACGGTTATTGACACGCTCATCGCGGCCTTTTTGAGCCGGGGGCATGTGTTGCTGGAAGATGTGCCTGGTACCGGCAAAACGATACTGGCGCGAGCCTTTGCCGCCAGCCTTGACCTGAGTTTCGCCCGCATTCAGTGTACTCCCGACATCCTGCCCGCCGACATTCTGGGCGTGTCGGTGTGGCAACAGAACGAGGGGGACTTTGTCTACCGCCCGGGTCCCTTGGTGAACCAGTTTGTGCTGGTGGACGAGATTAACCGCGCCACGCCGCGCGCGCAGGCCGCTCTGCTTGAGTCCATGGCCGAGGGGCAAATCTCGGTGGACGGCAAGCGCGTTCCCTTGCCTGAGCCGTTTTTCGTGCTGTCAACCGAAAACCCGGTCGAGTTTGAGGGAACCTTCCCTCTGCCTGAAGCTCAAAAAGACCGATTCTTGCTGTCCGTCAACATCGGCTATCCTGACCATGACTCCGAAGCTCTCATGCTTGAGCGCCAACGCCGCGTCAGCCACCCGGTGAACGACATCACGCGGGCTGTGGACGCGAGTGAAATCCCGGCGTTGCAGGATGCGGTTGCCCAGATTCACGTTGACCCCACGGTGCGGAACTACCTGCTCAGCCTGATAGAGGCGTCGCGCCGGGAAAGCGCCTTGCGGATCGGGCTTTCGCCGCGTGGAAGCCTCGCCCTGTACCGCGCTTCACAGGCTTACGCGGCCATTCGCAACCGCGACTTTGTTACGCCGGAAGACGTGAAAACCATGGCGCCGCCCGTGTTCCGCCAGCGCCTGCTCTTGTCTTCAGAATCCGTGGTGCGCGGTGTCACCGCCGACCGGATCATCGAGTCGCTCCTCGACAAAACGCCGGTGCCCGAATACCGGAACGCGACGTGAAACAGCGCGTCTCAAGGGCGGGCAGCAGACTCCTTCTCGGCGCCTGCTTCCTCTTTATTGTGTTTCTCTTCACTTCATTCTATGTGGTTCAGTTTATCACGCTCTTTTTGGCGCTCATCATCATCGCGTCAAAGATATACAGCGAGTGCCTCATCAGGAGCCTGCGGATTAAACGGCGGGACAAAGAGTTGCGCGCGTTCCGCCATACATGGACGCAGGTTGAGATTCTCGTGGAGAACCACGGCAGACTTCCCGCCTACATGCTGGCGTTGAACGATTCGCCAGGCGGACTCGCCGTGTTCCGCGGCATTCGCGGCCTTTGCACCCTCCGCGCCAATTCCCGGCTCGTGATTGCCTGGCATGGCTATTGCGCGGAACGCGGCGTCTACTCACTAGGACCGGTCATCGCGCGGGGTTGCGACCCCTTGGGATTGTTCCCCTTCCGCCTGAGTCGCCCGGAAACCACCACGCTTTTTGTATACCCGGCGCCGGCCTTCGCCGGCATTAAAAGTCCGGGCGGGATTCCGCTCGGCGCGCTCCTGACCCCCAACACGCTCTACGAAGACCTCACCCGTTGCCGCTCGCTCCGTCCCTATCACAGTGGCGACGAGCCTCGGCGCGTCAACTGGAAAGCCAGCGCCCGCGTGGGCGCCGCGCGTGGTGGTATGGAAAGCGGCGGCCTCATGGTGAACGAGTATGAAGCCACCATTTCGTTTCCCGTGTTTATATTCCTTAACGCGGCGCGTTTGGACTATAATCCGCGCAAGCGCGATCTGTATATGGAACGCGCCATTGAGGTCGCGGCGGCGCTCTGCCTGATGGCGTCGCGCCAGCGCCAGGCGTTGGGCATCGCCATCTATTCGCCGCAGGCCACCTCGATCATCGCGCCCTCCACCTTCACACTGGTTCCCATTCTCGAGCGACTCGCGGCGGTGAAACACGACTCGCCGGATCTATCGTCCCCTGAATCCATTTCGCCTTCCGCCGCCGCTACGCTTCTTGAGCGCGGGAAGCGTCTGCCCCATGGGACGCGGCTGCTCTACGTGGGGCCTGACCTGGGCGATGAGGCGTATCGCGGGCTTGACGCCCTCAAACGCTATCATCTGTCGCTGGAATATCTTGTCATTGACGAAAGGGCAATGCCGCCCCTTGTGCCGGGAAACTCACGGCGTTACCAGATAAAGGAAAGTGGCTATGAAATCGTCTGACGCCAGCGGACAAAGCGTCCAGCCCGCCATGCGCGCGGTTTATACGCTTGTCTCCCTCTATATGCCTTTCTCGATACTGATCTGCGCCTTGCCACTCATTGATCGCCTCGTCAGCGCGTGGCTTTCTGGGTTCGCCATGCCCTACCTGCCGATTGCCCTGGGGAGCCTCATCAGCGCCCTGTCCGCGTCCGTGTATATCACGTTTGTGAAACACAACAAGAGCGGCCATTCCGCCGGAGACATTCGCGGCGTTATTGTCATGGCGACGCTGGCGTATCTTCTTTCCTCGGCCTTCAGGTTTGACAAGCCCTTTCTGGAACGCCTGTTCCCGGGGATCGGCAACCTGCTTTCCGCCCTCTGCGCCTTGTCCGTCTGGGCACAGGTCATCATCCTCAAACGCCTGTTCGCGGCGAGGGAAACCTTTGAGCGCTACACCGCGATGTACGACGGCGAACAACTCCAGCACATCCTCCATGAGGACGAAGACATGATGGTCTCCACCAGCCGCATGATGTGGAAATACCGTCCGATGTACACGGGTCAGCTTGTCTTTATCCTGACGCTAAGCTGTGTGTGCGTTGCGCTCAGGATTCAGATTCCCCTCCTCCTGTTCGTGTTTCTCGTCATCCTTGTGATAAGCGCCTCTGTTATCTTCGCCATGTTTGGCGTTTTCAATCAGGAGCAGTACTACGCCGGCGAGGGCATGAGTCTTTCCGCGTCGCAACGCTCCAAACGCCTCTTCGCTATGCTCATGCTTACCTGCGCCATTGCCCTTCTTGGCGCGATCCTCGCCTCGAACACGAGCGTCCTGCCTTTTTCGCTTGTCACTGGCTTTTTCGCGTGGCTCCTGAGTCTTATCCCCAAAGCCGCTCCATCCGAACGTCCGCTGGAGCCGCGTGAGCTTGCGCCTAACATGGGTATGGACAGCTTTCGCCTGCCGGAGGGGCTGACGGTTGACGAGAACTACAAACCCTTTCCATTCTGGGAGTATCTCCAATACGCCGCGCTCGCTTTGCTAGTCATTGGGTTTCTGTGGTTCATGGTGAAGCCGCTTCTGACGCGCCGTGGCAAGGACGCGCCGTTTCTCAGGCGCCTTGCGCGGCTTCTGGCGGAGTGGCTCAAGGACATGAAAGCCGCCCTCACGTCGTTCATCGCCTCGCTCCGGCATGACGCGGGCGTCCGCCTCGACCGAACCAACGCCGAGGCGATCCGTCGCCTGGAAACGAGCCTGCTTGAAGGCTATTCCGCGGCCAAACGCCGCGACATGAAGCGTAGCGCCGGCCTCTTTGTCCGCCTGATTCTCTGGGGCAGCGAAACCTGTCAGGTACGCTGGAAGCCCTCACGCGCCCCCGGCGAATACTGCGCGATACTCGCCGACGCCGCCGCGCCACTCTTCCCCCAGCTACCCCTCTCCATCATTCGTTGCGGCGACCTGTTTGAGCGGGCGCTATACGCGAAAGACCCGCTTTCAAAGGAGGAACGCGAGGAGTTCGCCGCCCGCGTTGAAGAAATCGCCACAAGTGAAAAGCTCCTTGCCAATGACTGAAGTATACCGCGCAAGGTGTTCTTAAGTTTCATGCCTATGGTTAGGGATTGATAGGGGGATTATTCCGTTAATGGCCGGCTAAACATCGCCGCAGGCAAAGGGTAGTCGACATAGCAACCAATTCTATGCCATCAATATGGATACAAGCGACAGTCCCCATCATCGCGCCTTCATAGAGGATTCCGCTCCCAAGTTGGCGGGAAGCGATACCGGCAACATTTCTCGCCTGCGACTATTCAAGCCTGCCTGCGGATTGACGCGGATTTCACCGCCAGAAAGTGTCTGACACCAGCGGGACAAAGAGAGCATAGCAACTTCAAGGGCATAGATAGCCCGAGGCTGCGGTGTCTGACACCAGCCAACCCCGCCGTTTTCATTGCGCAATACGCAAGCCCTTTGCAAACAGGCTTCCGGCACATCCCGCCTATGCTCCGCTATGAATCTATTCCCTCTCTTAATCACGCGGGAGTATTCTCCTTATTCGCGCAGTCTGGTTTAAGTCTCTCGCCGACCGGCGAAAAGGTTCATGCTGTTTGCGCGTTCGGGACGGCTTGCAAAGAAAATCCGTCAACTCACTGCTTCCGCAACTCGTTCAACGCTTCCAATCCGAAGATTCCGCCGGATTTCAATTCTTCGGTTATGGAACTCGGAACGAGCATCATGGAATTGCCGGCTTTGAGCCCCTCGTTCAGTATCGAAAGGATTTTCAGCTTCAAGGCCGGTTCGCTTGTGGCGTACACCGCCACCGCCTCTTCCAGTCTCTTGGCGATCTCAATTTCGGCTTCCGCAAGCAGGACGCGGCTTTTCTTTTCCCGTTCCGCTTTGGCAAGCCGGGCGAGGGACTCCTGCAACGCCTCCGGTATCTGAATGTCGTGGATCTCAACGTACTGCACCGTAATGCCCCAGTCGGTTGTTTGCTTGTCCACTTCAGCCTGTATCTGTTTTTCGATTAAGTCCCCCTCTTCGAGGAACACGGAAAGCGTGTTGCCGCACACCGCGTTTCTGAGACCGGCTTTGGAGGCGAGCGCAACCGCTTCCTCATAATCCTCCACTTCCAACGCGGCTTTCTGCGGATCCCACACAAGCCAGAACGCGAAGGCGTCGACATTCACGGTGACGGAATCCGCGGTGAGGATATTCTGCGCGGAAAAATCCATTATCCGTATGCGTATATCTATAACGGAGCCAATCCGGTCGACTATCGGAAACAGAAAAAATAAACCGGGACCTCGTACCGAATGAAATTTGCCGAGACGTAAAACGATCGCGCGCTCCCATTCATCAGCTTTTTTGATGGAAGACACAATCAAGACAAGGACAATCATAACAACGCCGCTGCTCGCAAGATACCTTCCTATTTCTCCAAACTCTTCAGCCATCGCAAGACCCGCGGCAATCTGGAACGCGCAATAGACAACAAGCAGTACTTTTACGCCCGTCCAATCCCTTGGTTTTTTCGTTTTCTCAGGTATATGCGCCGAATATTGTCTGCGTTTCACCACTCCTCCCTCCTTATACGGTCCGTATTAGAATTTCCGTATCAATGATAGAATTTCATTTTTTCCAAGTCCCAGGTCTTCCAATTCCTGCATAAAACGCCCCAGCACTTCTTGAATCTTCCGGTGTCTGATGTCTTCTATAGATTCACGCGCTTCCGGCTTTTTGTTTGATATAAAGGTGCCGCTCCCCACCTGAGTCGTCAGTACGCCGCGAATTTCCAGCTCGCCGTAGGCTTTGGCGATAGTGTTTGGATTGATTTTCAAGTCCACCGCCAGAGCGCGGATAGTGGGCAGCCTGTCTCCGGGCTTGAGTCTTTCGGAGAGGATCGCGTACTCTATCTGTTGAATGATTTGCCGGTAGATAGGCGTTCCGCTCGTCGTCTCCAGTGAAAAGGTGATGTTTGAATCGGCCTTTGCGTCGTTCATTTTACCCCCCCCCCCCCCCGACTGAAAAGGCGAAAAACGCCGCTCTCAAACACATGGTTTTTAGCGGCGTTCGGTCGCGCCACGGTTGTCTCACCTTATCCCAACAACTTCAGCGCATGAGACGGGCATTTCGCCACACATGCCGCGCACGCCGAGCATTTCGTGTAGTCAACGACCGGTATGCCGTTCTCAATGGTGATGCAGTGATCCGGACAGGCGCGGACGCAGAGGGCGCATTTGATGCAACCGGTCTTGCAGGTCTTGCGCACCTGTGGTTTGAGCGGGTTGCGGTTGGAGCAGAGCGCTATGGAACCACGCCGGTCTTTTGGCGCAATCCTGATAAGTCCTTGTGGACACGCGCTCACGCAGGCTTTGCACCCCGTACATTTGTCCTTGTCGATGGCGGGAAGCCCGTCCCGCCCCATGGCGAGCGCTCCGAATTGGCACACGTTCACGCAGTCGCCGAACCCCATGCACCCCCACGCGCAAAGTTTGGTTCCGCCGACCGAGAGCCTCGCGCCTCGGCATGTCCTCATGCCGGTATATTCGCCCTTTAAGGGCGCGAGGTCTTTTGATCCCTGACAGGCAAGCACGGCGATTTCCGGCGCCATATTCACGTCGCCGCCCATGAGCGCCGCGAGTTTTTCGGCGACCGCCTGTCCGCCTACCGGACACTTGTTTATGTCCACGTTTTTTGCCGCGACAGCGGCGGCGTACCCGTCGCATCCGGCGAAGCCGCAGCCACCGCAGTTGGCGCCGGGCAAACAGTCCCGTATCTGCCCTATGAGGGGATCGACGGCCACCGCGAAGACTTTTTTGAAAAATCCAAGCGCAAAACCCAGAACAAAAGCCAGAATAAGGGCAAATAGCGCGGTTATTATGATTATCATAGTACGTTCCTCACTTCACCAGTCCTGAAAAACCGGTAAACGCCATGGACAATAGGGCGGCCGTTACGAACAATATGGGCGTGCCTTTGAGAAACGCCGGAACCTCGCTGGATCGGAGCCTGTCCCGAATGCCAGCGAGGATGACCAGCGAGAGCAGAAAGCCGAGCGCGACGCCGACAGCGAACACTATCGCCTCAATAAATGAGTAGTCATTGGAAATGGCGTCAAAGGTTACGGCTAAAATGGCGCAATTCGTGGTGATAAGCGCGAGGTAGATGCCCATTGAACCGTACAGCGCGGGCGCGGTTTTTTTTAGGTAGAATTCAACGAGTTGTACAAGCGCCGCTATAACCAGAATGAACACGAGTATTTGCAGGAACACCAGCCCAAGCGGTTCCAAAATAAACGTGTAAATGGGATACGTAACGCAGGTCGCCAGCACGGTCACAAAGGTGACGGCAAGCCCCATGCCAATAGATTTATTTACATCGGTACTCATGCCGATGAAGGGGCAGAGCGCCAGAAAGCGCATCAGCACCACATTGTTAATCAGAAACGCCGAAATGAAAATTTTAAACAACTGCATGTTTGCCTCCTAAGCAGATTTTTTCCTATTCACAGTCTTTTTCAAAAACAAGTTAAGGCTGATGAACAGGGCGAATACAAAGAATCCGCCCGGAGGCAGAACGAAAAACAGGATCGGCTGGAAGGAGTCGGGCAAAATCTGGAACCCAAGAACAGAGCCGTTTCCGAGAATTTCCCGTACAACCGCGATGCCGGCAAGCACCCACGTATACCCAAGCCCCATGCCAAGCGCGTCCGGAATGACATCGCCAAGCGGCCGCTTGGACGCGAAGCCTTCAACCCGCCCCATGATGATGCAATTCACCACGATGAGCGGAATGAAGACGCCCATGGCCTTTGACAAGTCTGGAAACCACGCCTTTAGCACATAGTCGATGACCGTCGTAAACGCCGCGATAATGATGATGAACACCGGAATACGCACCGAGTCGGGTATCAATTTTCTAAAGACGCTGATGACGACCTCCGACATAAGCAACACAAAGGTCATGGAAAGCCCCATGCCCACGCCGTTTACAACCGCCGTTGTCACCGCGAGGCTTGAGCAAAGCCCTATCATTAGGGCAAGAAGCGGATTTTCATTGACAATGCCGTTAAGAAACAGTTTTAAAAAATTTGAAGACCGCGCGGGCGCGATAGCGGAATCATTCATTTGTTGGATCCTCCTAAATATGCCGCCGCAGCCTGTACCGAGGCTTTCACCACATTCGTCACGGCGCGGCTTGTTATCGTTGACGCGGTGATGGCCGCGACATCCTCGCTTACCGCAAACGCCTGACTCACATGCTTTTCGCTGAATTGACCGGTAAACGTGATCTTCCTGGCTTTGTCCACATAGTACGCCGGCGACGCCGCATTAGCTCCAAGCCCGGGCGTGTCCGCGTGTTCAAGCACCTTGACGCGGGTGATTTTCGCGTCGGTTCCCACGCCGGTGAGAATTTTGATGGGGCCGCCATAGCTTGCGCCCGAAGCCTGAATCGCAAGCCCGATGGTTTCGCCGTATTGCCGTATTTCGTACACGATCTGGAAGGTTACGGACGCATCCGGCGAAGCGACGGCGCCGCTAACATCCTCGAAGTCGTCCATGCGCGGGAAAAGCTCCCGCAAGGAGGCTTCCAAATCCGCTTTTTGCCGTTCGCTGATGACGGCGGAAGTGCCGGTATACACAAAAGCCAACCCCACGCAGGCGGCCGTTGCGTACAGGGCCAGGACAAGCCCCAATTTCAGCATTTCTTTCATGTCTTTCATCGCTTCGCCTCCTTCGCCCCGGACGCGCCGGTTTGCGTGGACGCAAGAGGATTTTCTTGAGGCGCGTGAGGCTGTTCCGAAACGCGCGCCGGGGACTCAGCCTTTGGAATGGCTTCCATAGGTTTAGGAGAAAGACCGGGTTTTGACCGGGTTTTCGAGGATTTCGTTCCAAAGTCAAGCGGATTTTGGAACAAGCTCACGTATCCGTATTTTCTGGACAGCAGCTTGTTGAGGAATGGGGTGAAGGCGTTCATTATGAGCAGTCCGTAGGTTACGCCCTCTGGAAACGCGCCCCATTTTCGTATCAATACCGTGATGAGACCCGCGCCCGCGCCGAACAGGAGTTTTCCCTTTGCCGTAAGGGGCGCGGTCGTGTAATCGGTCGCCATGAACACCGCGCCGAACAGCGCGCCGCCACTTAGAACGCCGAACAGCGGATCGCGTCCAAGCGCAAGCGACCCGGCCGCAACCGCGGCGATCATGGCGAGAGGCGCGCGCCAGTCAATGGTTTTGGTGGCAAGGAGGTACGCCGCGCCCGCCAGAATCAGCAACATTGAGGTTTCACCCGTACTGCCGCCCCGGTTGCCGATGAAAAGCGTCTTGATCACCGCCGCGTAATCCGCCGCGCCGTCAAAAGAAGACGCCACAGCGTCAATGCCCCCGCCCTGTTTGATGATGTTAAGCGGAGTGGCCGCAGTTGTGGCGTCAAACGGCTTGCTCCATTCGCTAGGCGCCAGCGTCGCTGGGAAACTCATCAGGAGGAAGGCGCGCGCGGAAAGCGCCGGATTGAAAACATTCGAGCCAAGTCCGCCGAAAAACTCTTTAACAACGACGACCGCGAAAATCGCCCCCAACGCCGTCATCCACAGCGCCGTCGTCGGCGGGATCACCAACGCCAGCAACAATCCGGTAACCGCCGCCGACAGGTCTTTCACCCTGCGCTCCTGTTTGAGGACGCGCCTGAACAACGCTTCTCCGATCATCGCTGACGCGATGGAAACCACGATGTTGAGCAACGCCGGAAGCCCGAACATAACGCAGCCGAAAATCGCCGCCGGAGCCAGCGCGACAAGCACGTTCCGCATAAGCGTCGCGGCGCTTGCCGTCGTCGCAATATGAGGGCTTGACGAAAGTTGCAGGAGTTTTTTGCCTGCGCCGGTAGCGGCGTCGGCGCCGCCAGCCGGTTTAGCTTGAAGCGCGCTCCCTTGCGCGCCGCTTCCTTGCTCGGCTTTCTGTTCTTTAGTGTCCATGTCTGCCATATATTCCTCTATCGCTCACTTTTTCATCGACTCAATGGAGCCGTCTGCTCCGCTTGCCGCCTCGCTCTCAATACCTGCTTGCCGACTCTGAAACGTTGCGTCAGTTTGATATGCGCCGGGCAATTATAGGCGCATCCGCCGCACTCAATGCAATCCATAAGCCCCGCGCGCGTCGCCTCGTCCATATCGCCCATGTTCAGGGCTATGTTCATTAAAACCGGCGAGAGCCTGCATGAGCAGGCGCCTATGCACCGCCCGCACCGGATGCAGGAGCCTTCGGCATAGGCGGATGTCTCTTCCCGTGTCATCAGAATAACGCCGGACGTGTTCTTTTGAATGGGAATCTCAAGCGTGGGTACGGAAGTCCCCATCATGGGGCCTCCGAACAGTATTTTATGCAGTTTGTCGTAATCAATGTTCATAAAGCACTGGGGCAAATCGGACAGCATGGCGCCGATGGGCGTCCTGATGTTTTTCGGCGTCTTGCAGGCGAGCCCGCTCACGGTCAAGTCCCTGTCCACAAGCGGCTTGCCCAAATCAAAGGCTTCGGCAATGGCAATGAGGGTGCCGACATTGTTCACGATGCAACCTGCGTCCATGGGAAGCCCGCCCGAAGGAACCTCCCTGCCCGTGAGCGCGGAGATAAGCAATTTTTCGCCCCCCTGCGGATACCGCGTGCGGCACAGGCCGATGGAAATCTTCCCTTCAAGACCCGCGCTTCGGATTTCCTGTTCAAGCGCCGGAACAAGGCTCGCTTTGTTGTCTTCCATGCCGATAATGGCGTTTTGAACCCCGGTAATGCGCGTCGCAATGGCGACGCCTTTTACAAGCTGCCTGGGCTTCTCGATCATCAAAGCCTCGTCTATGGTGAGGTACGGCTCGCATTCGGCGCCATTGGCGATGATAGTGTCAATGTGTTTGCCCGGAGGCGGGGAAAGCTTCACATGAGTTGGAAAACCGGCGCCTCCCATGCCCACTATGCCGGCGTCGCGGACGCGGGCAATCGCCTCGTCTTTTGAACAGGCGAATACGTCAAGCGGCGACATAAACTCGGTGTCGGTCAAAGCGCGTTCCGCGTCCGCCTCAATGCATACGCAGAGTCCATTTCCATTATTCGATTGAAGGCGCGGTTCTATTTTCCGCACAATGCCAGCGACCGAGGCGTGAACCGGCGCCCCCAGACTCTCCGGCTTCACAGCGTCGGCGATCTTTTGCCCGCGCTTGACCCGGTCGCCTACGGCGACCAGCGCCTGATTCGGCGCGCCAAAATGTTGATTTATAGGAATAACAACCTGCTTCGGCGCGGGAATCGTCTCGACAGGCTTTCCTTCGGTGGACATCTTCCGGGTGGGAAGGCGAAGCCCCCGTTTGAATGATTTTATGTTCATACATCTATCATAGAAGGAAATGTGAAAGCCGTCAAGGGATCGCGCCACGCTACGCTGGATTTTGGAGCGGCGCTTCAGGCTTTGCGTCAAAATGCGTGTCCGGACTCCGGGCTAAAGCCTTGCAATTTTTAAAGCGTCCCCAATATGAGTTTGAGGCTGTTCAAAAACAACATCCGGCGCGTCAGTAAAGAATCGCCCTGTCAAGAGTCGCGGGATGGCGCAAGTAGAAGGAACTTTACGCGCCGGCGCTATTGCCGACGCTCATAATTCATTGCGCTATGTATTCAATACTAAC
>JAIRTS010000279.1 GCA_031254795.1 Treponema sp. | reverse complement strand
GGCATGTTCCGCAGTTCCGGTTTTGCAATCCAGAGGGCGATGACAAAGGTCAAAGGCCCTGAACCCAAATCAACGATCACATCATCCGGTTCCAGACGCGGGATCAAAGACGGGAGCAGCCGGCACAGCCTGTAAACATTCCACGGAAGAAAATAGCGAAGATACGCGGACAACAGGGCTGGTTTTCCCAGATAAGAAGCCGTACGGCTTCCCCTGTTGTTGGTGAGCAAGCGGGAAAGCTCCACAATAGCGCTCGGCAATGCGCGCCGGAACTGCCCGGGCAACGGGAAAATCCTGTCAACAAGCGGCGGAATGGCATCAACAAGCGTACGGACATCGGCGGATAAAGAGGGAAAAAGCGTCATACCATGCATGGTACTGCTAGTCGCGCGAATTTGCAAGAGGCGACGGCGCTCATCGCGTGTTGATGGCGAGCGTTTGCGCTTGCCGCAGAATGCCAGACGTTAAGGTGGCGGCGCAAGCGACGCCTTAACAGGCGCCATCTATACCTTCCAGGAATAGCGCTTCCATCCCTTCTTCAATGAAGACAGGCAAGTCTATGATTTTACCGCGAAGTGATTGTAACCATGCTTCAGTTTTGCTGTCCCTAATTTTACATACGCATTATATTGACGCAAACGCATGATTACTTCGTCCGCGCCATATGCGCAGATCCCTATGCCCGCGTCTTGTTTTATACTCTCATGACGTGTCTCAACACCCCATCATTTCTTATAGAGCGTCTTGAGATGCTCTCCTCTCATCATTCCATCGCTGGTTGCCAGACGCCAAACCTCCGGCGTCCAATGAAGGGCGTTCCAGAGTCAAAACAAGATGAAGTTGTATATCCCGCAGACTTGCCGGAAGCGTCTGTCCTGATTCCGCAGGTCAAGTTTAGCGCTCTACTGCGGGGATTATCCACTTCTGCGCAACTTCTAACGTTTCGGTTGCGGCGAACCTACGGTTTGCGGCACTATGATTTCGGCGAAACGCCGCTGAACCGGATCCGCCCGAACCGAACGCGCGACGCGGGAACTTACAAGTAAGTTCGCCGCAACTCATCAAAAGAAACAGAACCGTTGATTTCACGTATTTGAATCATCCCGTTTAGTATCTTGAAGAAGAAGAGGGTGATATTCATCAGCGTCAAATCGTCGCTTTTACTTCCATCTTCTTTTTGCAGGGAATATGTTTTTAATATTTGAGAGCCAAGCGAAGCGGAGACAATCAAAAAGTGATTTTCAAGGTTTTCCAAGTCGAGCAAGTCGCTTACCAGTATCCTTGACGCTATGGAATAACTGTGTAAAAGCATTTTGGCGCCGGCGTCGTCAACGAGAACCGTCCGTTGGGAATCGGCTTCTATATCCAGCCGTATTTTGCCCGTATTCGGCTTTTCTTCTTCATTCTTAAACAGGGAGCCGAGGTCAGCGAGCGTTATATTGTAAAATTCCGTGCCGGGCAGGCATGCTATGGGTTCAACAGAAAACGCCGTAGGATACAGCAAATAATTGACGCCGCCCGCCGCCGTTTCCGGCGCGTTGAAGGTGCCGACAATGACATTTTGCAAAGAGAGCTTTTTGGACGCGAAGCAACCGCCTAAAACAATGGCGTTTTCAATCTGTATTTCATTGGCGAAAATACTGCCCGCGACAAAACAATTTTTTAGTTTCACGCTCGCCGCGTTTATATCGGCGCCGTAGACGCATTTCCCTTTTAGCAAAAGAGAAACGACGCTTCCGCTTGACGCGACGGCTTTTTTGAAAACAATCGTATCATCCGCGTCATTCTTAATATGCAGTTCGTTATGCGCGTACACGGCGCCGGAAAATTCCGCGGGGCCGGAATCAAGCGTCAAATTCCTCGCGTATACGGCGCCGTCAATTTTAACATTTCCCTGAATGGCGACATCTCTTTCAAGCTCATTGCTTGTCTTGGGCAGAATCGCCGACTTCACCATATTGTCTTTTAAGGCGACAATAGTCTCGCCGATACGGACTTCCGTCAACTCTTTTAATTCTTTCATCATATGACTCCCTTCATAACGATAATAAATCTGAATTTTGCCACAGGGAAAGCGTTGTTTTATAAACCCGTTGTTCCGCGTCGCTGGTTTTTGCCTCAAAATGCTTTTCCGCAAGAACAGCGAACGCCTTATGCAACGCTTCTTTTTCTTCGGTGGAAATTGAACGCCATGACGAATTCCCGGAGCAAAAAGCGTCTGTTTTTTCCGCAATGTGTTTTTTTTGCGCTTGATCTAAATATTCAGGCGAAAACGTTTCACGGCATTCCGCAGTCCCGCCGATTTCATCGCATTCCGACCAGAGGACTGGAACATACACCGGCGTTTTTTCTTGCCGCCGCTCATTGAAAAGAAACGAATCTACAAGCGCGGTGAGGCGCGATTCCTGTGTAATATATTCATGCAACGTTTTTAAGACTTCTCTCGCTTTTCTGTTTAAGTTTGATATAAGCAGAAAAATCTTTGACGACGCTTCCTCCTGCATTTCAATCGCGCTCAACGCCGCCGAGTCGCTTGTTTGTTCGCTTACGAGTTGTTTCTGCACTTTCTCGGACAACATAAAAGCGTTTTTGTCTAAGGCGTAGATGCGTTTATAACATTCCTCGTCAAGATTGGCGAAAAGCGTGACATACCTGGAGCTTATCCTGTTGAAATCAATTTCCATGGCGCTTTTCTGAGTGGAAACCGCCTTGCCCTGCTCGTGAATAAGTCCAAGACCGGCTTTTATCGCGCTGTCCAGCGCCTGCAACTGCTGGGAAAGCTCGGTTTTTATGACGCCGAAGAAGCCGTCAATAAGTGATTTTGAGACTTTTTGCGTGGTCTCCTGTATTGCCGCGCATTGAGCTGAGTTCATTACAACAACTGACTGAGTCAGCGCGTCTATTGTGCTATTGCAGTTATGAACGCTGCCGTCAAACGGGTCGGTGTTGACATTGATAGCGACATTTACCGCGATTTCACCCGAATAAACCGCCGTACCGGATCCCCCGCTCTGGCTTGCGGGATAACTATACGACACTCTCCCGCTGTAGGGGAGGCTCGCCCTGTAATTCCGCCTGTAACTCATTGTCGCGTGTCCTCCCATGGAGATTCGTCAAACAGACGGAGCATTTCCTTTGATATGCGCGGATCAGAAAGCTCTTTTTCACAAAGCGAGACGAATTCCTTTCTGACAGACATTTTGTCTTCCTCGCTCGCGGTTTTCCATGTGAGGCCGCCGGAAACATTGTTGATTGTGGACGAGATAGGCGCCGCGCTTTGCCACGTGTCCGCGCTGGGAACGTACACATTCTCAATGACATCGGACGCATTAAGCAAACTCTCCGTCTCCGAGAATATCGCCGGAACATATCTGCTGTCGGACGCCGCTTCATGCTCGGATGGAAGCAGAATGCTGTCGATATTCTTATTAAACGATTGGCTTTCAGTTATGGAATCTGAGAGCGTTTTTAACGCATCTCTGGTCTTTTGTTTCAGCTTGCCGCTTAAAGCCGTTTGTTCAAACGACAAGACCTCGCCGGAACTGCTGAACAGCGTGGAACTCTCATCTTTTAACTTGTCAAAAACAAGTTTTCTGATTTCCGCAAGTTGCATCGCTGGACGATCTATTTCTCGTATCCTCGTCTCAAGCGCTTTATTCAAGGAATGAAAGAGCTTGGCGTACCGTCCGCTTATCATGTGGTAATCGGCTTCCATTTGCCTTTTTACGTTGTCCAGCGCCTTCACCAACTGAAACAGCGTCATCTGCTTGGTTGTCATCTCGGTATACGCCGCCACGAGCTTCTGGCTTATCTGAGACTTTACCATTATGAAAAAACCATTGTCTACGTTTTCGCAAATGGTTTGCGCGCTTTGACGCTCGGTGGCGATAACAGCCGCCTCCATCGCGGTGACGGCCGCCGTTACATTCCTGACATGGCTTTTCACCGAATCAACGGTTGACGCCATCGGGGAAGTGTCCACTTCAAAATACAAGTCGGCCATGACTATTGATTTCCCTCCTCAGAAGCCGGTTCCGCGTCTCCGGCGGCTTCCTTCAGCAAGTCAATCGCAAAATCATCGTACATTTGCTGTTCAACCTGCGGCGCCGGCGGCAACTTCGCGTGTCGCGCGACATAGGGGCTTATGGCTATCAGTTTTTTCCTGCGCGGGTCGAGTTCTTGCAGATGATCGGTTGACTGGGCGATGTCACGGTATTCCTTGTCGCGCAACGTCGCCTCATAGTAGGGAATGTAGCCAAACTGAGCCGCCTTCTCATCTATATTATCTTTCAGTCTGATCATGAATTCGCTGAATTCTTCCTGTTTTTGGTTGAACTGTTGCGCCTGCAACTCAAAGCCGGCGATTACTTCCTCGTCTTTGTTTTGTTGCTGCACTTCCGCGCTGTCAAGCGAGTGGGTTTTGTTCATGGCGATCTGGGTTTCCTGAAGCGCCTTGTACGTGTTGAGGCTCCGTATGTAATCGGCGTAGGTTTCCCTCATTCTATTGATAAGGTCAGCGGCTTCGGCGCGGTTCCTGCCGTAGAAATCTTCGGTGTCCCTGTGCCACTGGTTAAGGTAATCGATCTTCTGATCTTTAATGCCATTGTAAATTTTCAACCGCTCTATCCTGTTTTCCGCCATGAGATTCTGGATGACCGGCGCCAGAACTTCCTCCTGAATTTGGTGCATGCCAAACGGCATGGACGTACGGGACTGATCTTCGGCAATCCACGCGGTGGAAAACAGGTCGTATTTCACCCTTGAGCTCGACTTTAACGAGAACGGGGTGTAAGCGTCAACGGAATCCTGATAGTCAAAACTCGCGGAGCGGATTCGCTCAATTTCTTCCGCTTCAAGAAACGGCGAATACTGATTGAAAGACGCTTTTAAAACAGTGGAAAATATGCCGCCGGCGTACTCAATAATTTTATTCGCGCCGTCCATCTTCGCTTTGCTCAGGATTTGCACGGACTCGGCGAGGCGTCCAATCAGCTTCTTGAAATACACGGTCTGATTTTCATTGGCGCTTTGCTCAAACGACTTTTTCATGACATGGAGGGAATAGAAGGCGTCTATTTTTTCCTTAAATCCGTCCGTATTGAAAACCGGAACAACCGGTTTGTCTTCCGTATCTGTCGCCGCGAATTCTTTGATAAACGACGCCGCTTCGCTCTCCGGCAGAACTGCGGGCAGAGAAAGGGCTATGGAATCGCTGTCATGTAGCAGATACCGGACGTTGCGCACCTGTCTGTCGATATTTCCCATGTAATCATAGACTTTTATATGCTGGATGGAGGTGGAGTAATCCGATGTGTCGATATCTTCAGACGCGGTCGCGGTTTCAACCATCGGCGCTTCTTTTATGCTGTTTTCCAGACTGTTGAGGGATTCAAGCAACTCGACGGGCTTGCGCACCTTGGACATCTTGAATTCCGTCTCTCCCACCTGCCCGGTGTGATCAACCATAAAGCTCTTGTTTTCAAAAGGAACTGTGGTCGCCACGGGAACATACACGACGCCCATTTTTTTTACGCGGTAATTCCGGCGAACGTCGCGGTGCGCCTCCTCAAAAGCAAGCAACTTTGATTCGTTCTCCTCCCGCGCCTTGTTGGACTTGCGTATGTCAAGAAGCCCCTTGATACAGCCCAGCGCGAGGATAAACCCAACGGGAAAGAGCAGAATTCCGCCTATAAGCCCCACGCCTCCAAAAACGACCATAATAATAACGCCCTTCTTTTTGTTTTTTTCCGCCAGCGTTATGTCAGCCCGCGCCGTCTCCATTGACTTTTCCAAATCCATCTCTTCCTTTACGATCTTTTCAGCCGCCTTTTTATAGTACTCAAAAAGTATGCGAGCCTGGTCCTGGTAGAGATTCATTGATTCCGCAAAAATTTTTCCTTGCACACCGATCCTCCTAATTGAGCTAGTTTCAAAACCGCTTCAATTTATTAACAATTTTCTTTCCTTAACAAGCGTTTGCAACTTTTTTGCCTCCCTTTCAAGGGAAACGGACGAAACGGACTGGGCGTCCGCCGCTATGCTGTCGCAGATATCCGATATTACATTCAAAGAATCCATTATCTTGAATTCCAGATCAAAACCTTCAAATCCATTCACCGGAGAGAGATATTTGATTTCTTCGAGCGTCCGTAGCGTCGCCGTCTTAGCGGCTTCATATTCCGCGGGAAGGTTGCTTGCTGAAAGCGATAGAACCTGCGCCCGCGCCTTTAAACCGGTGATGAACTGGGTTTTCTTTCTTTCTTCTTCGCTGATCTCACGGACGTGAGACGAGGCGAAAAAAGCGAGAAAGAGGCAGACCGCGAATAAAAAGAGCAACGCCACCTGACCGACGACCGCGTTGTTTAGGGAAATGACGGCGTTTGAAAGCAACAGAATGACTATAATTGACGCGATGATATAGCCGATTATACCCATCCACATAATCGACAAAGATGGAATCTTGCCAGAAAAATTGGCGATGTTGATGGTTGAAAAAAAGATGGGAATAAAGAACATGAGATACATGACGCAAATGGAGAGCCATGTGAAAATAGCCTCGTTCGTCAAAAACTTCCCCGACGTATTCAAAAAGAAGGCGAGCGCCACAACCCCGCCGCCAAGCAGGAACAGGATTGTCCTGAACGCTAAAGATTGATTTCTTGTCATTGCCAATCCTCCTCCGGCTATGTCAACTTATTTCCACAGCCGGCGCAGAATTTTACGCCCAGCGGCGCGGGCTGTCCGCAACGCGGACATGCATTCCCAAAGCCGCCGCTCGCCTGCTCCGTCAAAAGCGCGGCGCCGCACGACACGCAACGTTTGGTTCCCGCGAGGTTGTCGCTCCCGCAACGGGGGCAAGGGTTGTACTTATTGCCGCAATAGGGACAGAAATTAGATGTCGCCGGATATTTTTTCGCGCATCGTGAGCAGAACACCTCCCCTCGCCCCGCCTGCGCGCCGGCACCAGCGCCTGCGGGCATGGCGGGCGGCTGCTGCATCATCGCGGCGCCTCCTCCTCCGCCCATCATGCCAGTCATCGCGGCGGCTTGCAAGACTCCCATGTCGCCGCCCCGGGAAACCGCGTTGTTTGCGACGCCGAATCCCTGTTTCTGTTGCCACGTATAGCCGGCGATGTTCTGGGCGGAACGGTCGCTGAGCGCCGTCGCTATTTTCTTGCCGTCTTCGGTGGAAGTGTCAAGATCAACGGATGTAATATAGAAACCTGTCAGCGACATGCCGTAGGATTCCCAGAATTCTCTCAAAGGTTCTTTCAAAAACCGTGAAAGGTCGTCAAGACGGGCTGAAATGGTCGTAATGCCGACTTGATTTGTCTGCATAAACGCAACCACAACGCTTTTTGTTTTTGCGATAAGCGCGCCCAGAAAGTGGTTTGTAAGATCGGACGCGGTAAAATCGGTCAATGTGCCAACCAGTTGCGCCAAAAAACGCTCGGCGTCCTCAACTTTAAGACCATACCTGCCCTTGGCCGCAAGCGGAACCATCTCTCCGTATTCAGGATCGCGGTAGCGCATGGTATCGGTGCGCCAGTCGATGGCAAGCGGCGCGGTTTTGTTTACAAACCACACTTCAGCGGTAAAGGGATTTTTCCCCCCAAACGGTATGCCGAACAAGTTGCGCAACAGGGGAAGGTTTTCCGTATTAAGGGTATGTTTCCCGGGACCAAATTTTCCCAGAATTCGCCCTTTAGAGAACAAAACGGCTTCTTGCGACTCCCGAACAATCAACTGCGTAAACGTGCTGAGATTGTTGTTTTTATTCTGCCCGAACTTCCAAGCAAAAATATCGTTCGTCGCGTCGTTCCATTCGACTACATCTATGAAAGCCATCCAATACTCCTAATTAGTATGGGAACCCCTGGAAACTGAAGTTTTCAGAGGTTTTCTTAATAAAGAAAACTCGGATACAAGCGTCTTTTGAAACCGAGTCTATTTATTTTTATTGGAAACCGCTCTTTTGTCAAGCTGTATTTCAGGAAATTTTCAAAAAACGCCTCTTTTATTCACAGTGGAGTCTAATACCCCGCTCTCCAGGGCGGGCCGGTTCATTCGAAACGCTACGTGTCTGATGGCGAAAAAGGCGCGGGATGCGGAGGCGCTATTCGCGCCGCGTCCGCAACCAGCGGATCCGCATGAAAAAGCGGCGCATGTCCCAAAAAGGTCATCTGCGGCGGGGAGGTTCGTTACAAGCATGTGGGACGCAGGTTTTGTGTAAATTTCTGAAAGAATGCCTGACAACCTGTTGCGCTTGTAGGTTTTGCGCCACTTTGTGCCGCAAAAACCACGATTTATGGGCTGCTTGCGGCTAAAGCCGCTTGGCAGTTTGCAGGGTAAAAAATCGCCTAATCGGTGATTTTTTGAGGTTTTGTGTGCGAAGCGCGACAAACTGCTAGGGATGAAAATCGGAATTGGCAAAACTCAATCACAGGGGGCTTTCCTAAAACGCGCCCTGTGGGGTTGGGAAGCTCATAGTGCGCCATCATTTCGTGTTAAAATCACAAATTCGCATGATGTCATTAAAGAGAGCGGTGGAATTGCCGTCCGCTTTCAACATGGGGATAATAATATGAGTTATGGGGACATCTGGAAACCCTGGTTGGGTTTCAGGACATTCCTTTATATAAATCCGCCATGGATGCGGGCAAGTCAGTTTTGGAGAAAATCTCCAGCCGCAGCAAGGCGCTTGACGCTCTCGGGGGTCGTAAGATATAGTATATGCAAAAATCAAAAATCGAGAATGGAAGCTCGGCCAGCCAAAATACTCCACAAATATCTCTTGTAATCCCCTGTTTTAACGAAGAAGCCTCGCTCCTCTTATTTCATGCGGAAATCGTAAAAGAACTCTCGAAAATACAATGGGGGGGGGGGGGGATACGAATTTATTTTTGTCGACGATGCTTCCAAAGACAGAACCCTGGACGTTTTACGAAGCCTCACCGCGCGGGATAAAAGCGTTCGCTACATTTCTTTTTCGTGGAATTTCGGGAAAGAAGCGGCGATACTCGCCGGGTTGCGAGCGGCGCATGGAGAATATACCACAGCACTGGATGCGGATGGACAGGACCCGCCGGCGCTTATCCCGCAAATGCTGGAG
>JAIRTS010000249.1 GCA_031254795.1 Treponema sp. | reverse complement strand
TTCGCAATCTATAGGTCAGGGGTTCGAATCCCCTTATCTCCATGCTGTAATTGTTTGCATAGCGATGAAGTTGCCGACCGAAAAACGGCAGTATTACGCGCCCGTCGAAACCTCACGCCCCCCTATTCCTATTGCCTTCTACCGTAAACGAACCAAAGCCGGACATGTCTGCTATGCCCTATACAAAATCCTTGTAACAATAGAATTTCAGTTTTAAATCTTGAGCCGTTTTGAGCAGGTATTCCAAACGCGCCGGTGTTATGCCCCAATCCGCGCGGTTTGAGATATTGTGCGTGCATAACGGCAAAATAGTCCCGCCGCCGATAAATTTAACGGTTCGCAGCATCAGCGTTATAATGGCTTGGAAGCCGCTGTCGTCTGCATAGAGAATATTGTCAATGGCCTTGGCCGCGATGTAGCCTTGTTTTATAACTGCGGCGTCATACAAACGAAACGTGACGCCGTAACCGCGTAAAATCGTGAATGAATGAAAAAGCTCTTCGTGCATCCACGGGGAAGAAAGCCCGTAGGGATAGGCGAAGGATCGCAGCGGGATGCCGGCGTCGCGGAACGCCTCAATGTCCGAGGTGGTTTCTTCCACAAAGACCGCTTTTGACACGTGAGATAAATTGAGGTGGTGAATCGTATGATAGCCCACATCATGCCCCCGCGCCAAAGCCCGCTTTGCGAAGCTCAACGGCTTGCTCTGAACAAAAAAAGTGACGCGGGCGCCGTACCGGTCAAACAAATCGAAGGCGTCCTCCCACGCCTCAATATAATCGTCATCAAAGGAAAGAAGCACGCCAGAATCATCGTATTGAATATGCCAATCAAGGCTGCCGGCCAGCGTTTCTCCAGTGGCGGGGGCTCTTATTAAAAAAGGAACCTGAAAACGGATATTTTCTTGAAAAGACGTGTCCTGAAGGAATGCGTGAAGAATGTCATACACAACGGTAAATTCCACGCCGCCAATCGAAAAGTCCGCGTACACAGTGATGTCGTCTTTCCGCGCGATCCATTGCTTTTGCACGGCGTTGTTTTTCACCATCATGAGGGCTTCCTCAAGAAGCGTTCTGGCCGGCGCTTCCGCAATGGGAGGCTGCCGCTCCTCCACAGTGGCAACGGCTTCCAGAGGCGTTTCGCGCGGTTTTTCATCTGGCGCAACCGGCGGCTCCGGCCCGCGCAATGCGCCCTCAACCGGCGGACGCGCCGGTACGCCTGTTTGTTGATGGGCGCAGGAAAAGAGAAAAAAACACACGAAGAGTAAAAGAGCGGGCATATCCACACCTATTTTATACAAAAGACGGACTTTTTCAAGTTCGCTTTTTCAGGTGAGGCTATTTGTACATCGCCTTCATTTTTGTGAAAAACGCTTTGGCTTCCGCTTCTTCATCTTCGGGCGTTTTTTGGATGGTTTCATGGCGCTCAATGAGATGTTGGGGAATTTCCGCCAGAAACGGCGAGGGCTGGCGCTCAACGGAGGACTGTTGTTTCCGGCGCGTCCGGCAACTTGTGATAAAGAGCTTGTCCCGCGCGCGGGTGATGGCGACGTAAAACAGGCGGCGCTCCTCTTCTATGGAGCTTTCGCTTTCCTCCACGCTGCGGGCATGCGGGATAATGCCTTCTTCGGCGCCCGCGATGAACACCACAGGAAACTCCAGCCCTTTTGAGGAATGTATGGTCATAAGGTTCACCTTGCCCTTATCCGCGTCATCATCGCCGTCATCCCGCGTGATGAGGCTGATGCGGTTCAGATACGGGTAGAGGGTCGGGTCAAGGTTGTCGGGATCGTTCTCCCATACAACCATTGACTGGATCAAAGACTCGATATTGCCGAACTTCCACCGCGCCAGTTTTTCATTCTTGCTGAATTCCGTCACCAGATAGCCCCAATAATCAATTTCTTCCACCAAAGCCCGCGTCTTTTGCGAAAGCCCGCGCTTCCCCAGCATCTCTTCGCGGTTCTTCTCTATAAGCGCCATGAATTCCCGCACGTCGGCGCGTCCCATTTCTTCCCGGAAAAGGGCGTCCTCCGCAAGGCTGAACCGCGTCATGGCGTCCCACAGCGAGGAGCGGTTTTTGGTGGCCAGTTCGCTTATCGCCGCAATAGACGTTTTGCCAATGCCCCGGCGCGGCGTGTTGATGACGCGGAGGAGGTTCACATCGTCTTCAAGATTGGCGATAAGGCGCAGATACGAGAGGATGTCCTTGATTTCCTTGCGCTGGAAAAAGCTCGTGCCGCCGGACATGCGGTACGGGATATTAAGCGAAAGAAACGCCTCCTCAATGGCGCGGCTCATGGAGTTGGCGCGCAACAACACCCCGAAATCATCGTAGCGTATATGCTCCTGAAACTTCATTTGTTTTATCCGCTCCGCGATAAAGTCGGCCTCGTCGCTTTCGTTTCGCGGATAAAATATCTCAATGGGCTTGCCTCCACCGTTTCCTGACCAGAGACGCTTTCCCTTGCGGTTGGTGTTGTTGGAAATGACGCCGTTCGCGGCTTCAAGAATTGTGGTTGTGGAGCGGTAATTCTGCTCCAGCTTTATCTCCACGACCCCGGGAAAATCTTCCTCAAACCGCTGAATGTTTTCGTAATTCGCGCCCCGCCACGAGTAGATGGACTGATCGTCATCGCCAACCACGCAAATATTGCATGGAGCGGATCCGGCGGCTGAGTCGTTTTCAACGCCGCGTACAAGCAGTTTCATCAGATGGTATTGAATGAAACTCGTGTCCTGAAACTCATCCACCATAATATAGCGGTAGCGGTTCCGGTATGCCGAGAGAATCTCGGGATATCGCTCAAAAAGGTGTATTGGAAGCGTCAAAAGATCATCAAAATCAACCGCGTTGTAAAGTTTCAGGTTGCGCTGGTATTCTTCGTACACATGTTCATATTCGCTGTTCGCGCCGTGTCCCCAACTCACGCGCCCTATTTTCACGTTGGAAAAGAGTTGCCCAAGCGCATACAGGTCAACGCCTTCCGTAGAAACCTTGCATTCGCGGAGGCTGTCCTTTATCACCTGCTCGCGGTCGGATTCATCGTAAATCGAAAAATTTCTGCGGTAGCCCAGCGCTTCAATTTCATCGCGGAGCGCTCTCACCCCGAATGCGTGAAAGGTGCTGACCGTGAGGTTTTGCAGTTTTTTGCCGGTCAATTCCTTGACACGCTCTTCCATTTCCCGCGCGGCCTTGTTCGTAAAAGTAAGCGCCAGGATCGCGGACTGGGGGATTCCCCTGTCGAGCATGTTCGCTATCCGGTAGGTGATGACTCGCGTCTTGCCCGACCCGGCGCCGGCTATGATGAGGAGGGGTCCTTCAATGGCGTTGACCGCTTGCAATTGAGGTCCGTTGAGGTCTTCTGCCGGCGTCAATGTTTTTCACCTTGCGTCAAGTCTTGACGGTTTCCCACGCGGGGACGATTGATTTCCGTGTTTTTCACCTTGCGTCACGTCTTGACGGTTTCCCACGCGGGGACGATTGATTTCCGTGTTTTTCTCCTTGCGTCACGTCTTGACGGTTTCCCATGCGGGGACGATTGATTTCCGTGTTTTTCTCCTTGCGTCACGTCTTGACAGTTTCCCATGCGGGGACGATTGATTTCCGTGTTTTTCTCCTTTGCGGGGAAAGCCCCAGCGCGCCCGGTTTTCCGCGGCAAGCTGGCGTGGGGGGCTTAAACCAAAAGCGGCAGGCTGCTCCAAAGCTGAAGTCTTGGAATAGCCCCAATTAAAAAAATACGTCGCGGGGATCAACCGGGTATTGGCATCGGCTCTTTTTTCAGGAAGAATTGAAGCCCCTGAATGCCGAGCGTCATAACAAGAGTGACGACGGCGCCCGCGACAATCACGCCGGCAATGACCGCGAGCATGGTTTTTCGTTTGCTCAGCCCAAGCGCCCACGCGCCAAGCGTGCCGGTCCACGCCCCTGTGAGCGGAAAGGGAATCGCCACAAAAAGCGCCACTCCGAGACAGCCCCACTTTTCAACGCCATTATGGAGTTTGCCCCGCGCCCTTTCGACTAAACGGTCGAACAGGTTTTGATACCACGCCATTTTGAGAAACAGGTTGTGCAGGGTCGCCAGAAATATCCAGCACGCCGGCGCGACCAATGCGTTCAAAAACGCGCAGAAAGGATAGGCTATATACCACGGAATCCCGTTTACAATGGCGAAGGGTATGCCGCCCCTGAGTTCCGAAATCGGCAAAAAAGAAAAAAGGGACGTCCACAAAAAGACAAGTGGTGTATTCATGGAGGGCAGTATACAAAAATAACGCTGTTTTGTATACGGAGTTGTTTGAGGGAGCCTCTGAATCAGGCTTCTTCCGCGCCGCGGCGCTTGGACGCCTCCACTCCGGCGCCGCATCGCCCGCATATAGAACCGTTCTGTTCTGTTGCGT
>JAIRTS010000231.1 GCA_031254795.1 Treponema sp. | reverse complement strand
GGCCGCGAATTCTATGTTTCAAATGGGGCGCTCGCCGTGCCGGTGTATCCATCATGGGTAAGCGTGTTGGAGCCGGACGCGGAATAGGGCGGGGCGCGGGCGACACAGGCGAAGCGGCGTTTGGAGTGGCGCTGTTTTTTCTCCAAGACTTGAAGAAAGAGCCGGGTTCTAGTATATTAGTTATATGAATACGATTGAACTTCAGGAAAAGATTGCGGAATTGAAGAGGCTGGCGAAAGAATCCGGCCTTGACGCGGACGACGAATTAAAGGCGCTTGAAGAAAAAACGCGCGCAAAATCAAAGACGGAGATGGCGTGGAAATATGTTGAGCTTGCCCGGCACCCGGAACGCCCCTACGCGCTTGAGTACATTGAACATATTTTCGATAATTTCATTGAGTTGCATGGAGATCGCTGTTTCGGCGATGATCCCGCTATTGTCTGCGGACTTGGGTTTTTGAACGAGAGACCCGTCACCATCCTCGCAAACCAGAAGGGGCGTACGCTGAAAGACAACATGTACCGCAACCACGGCATGGCAAACCCCGAAGGCTACCGCAAAGCTCTGCGCCTTGCGAAACAGGCGGAAAAATTCTTCCGCCCTATCGTCACCTTTGTTGACACCTCCGGCGCCTATCCGGGGATCGGCGCGGAAGAGCGCGGCATTGGAGAGGCGATAGCGCGCAATTTGCGGGATTTCAGTCAGCTTAAGACACCCATCGTGTGCGTTGTCATAGGCGAGGGCGGATCGGGCGGCGCGTTGGGCTTATGCGTCGGCGACAAAATCTACATGCTCGAAAACGCGATCTATTCGGTCATCAGCCCCGAAGGAGGTGCCTCAATTCTCCTCCGTGACGCGGCCCGCGCCAAAGACGCAGCCGCCATGCTCCGCATCACCAGCCGCGATCTCATGGCGTTCAAGATCATCAACAGCGTCATTCAGGAACCTGAAGGTGGCGCCCACACGGATATTGCCGCAACCGCGGCGTCCATCAAGCGGACGCTTGAGCGGGATTTGAACGATCTGTGCCGCCGAAGCCCTCCGGCGCTGGTGCGTTACCGCAACCAGAAAATACGCAAAGTAGGCAGATGGAACGAGAGGGGGTAAAAGCGCCCGCGCCGGACGGGGTCTCTGCCAGTGTATCCGCGAAGAGCGTTGTTCAGAAACTTCAGTTTCTGCAGAACCAAAGGTTCGCCAACAACCGCTAAAAAACGGCTTGAGAGATAACCAACCGGGTTATCTCTCAAGTCCAGTGTACCGGTGTCAGCCGCGTAAGGCATCCGGCTAAGGGAAAGACGCGATGGTATGCGTGGTATTCTCTTTCCGCAAAAATTCTGGGGCAATATATCGGCTATAAACCAGGTTTTTTGTTCGGTTAGGTGGGGTTGCTCCAAAACGCGCCATGGGGCGGCGGTTTTGGAACAGCTTCGAATGATAAAACATGGAGTCATTGGTGTGGCCGAAATTCGCGACGCTTGCCCCGATGGATAATCGGACTTAAGAAAATCAGCGTTGCCTCGCGGCCATAACGGTGGTGGTATAAAAGGCGAACGCCGAAGTTCTTTTAACCTCGTCATATTCCTTCCTTCCCAAGAGACAGGAAATATAGTATAGCACTCCGGCGGAGAAGATATGGGAAAGTGCCCGGTAGCAAGCGTCCGGCAGTGCCAGAGAAATCGTCGCTATCGTTTTGGCTGTGTGCGACGGTTTGGCGGCCCGAATAAGGGCTTTGCGAAGCAAAGTCCTTGGTTGCAAAAATGTGGCGGAGGTTTTGCGTTTCCCAGCAAAACTGAGGCGCGGAATGACCTAGCCAAAACGTAGCCCGATCCGCCCGCCTTACTGGCGGTGAAGCGCTAACAGTCTTGTTATGCAAAACCATGACTTTTTATACCTGTGCCGTATGAAAATATCGTGTTATTCTTTGTATGACAAAGAATTAGTGTACCGTGATTGATTAGGGCAATTCTTTTCAGGTAGGGTGTAACCTGGTGCGTAGCCTTTATTCGCCAAAAGGAGAGAGACGTTCAGCCTTTACAGGCGGCGGCTGGCTTCAGGTGTCGTGGTTTTTTATTACAGAACTTATGATGAAAACGGCCAACGCCTGTGCGGCCATTCCACCGGGCAGACTACCAGAACGGCGGCGAGGGAATTCTGTAACCGGCTAAACCGGGATGGAAAACTTATCCCCCAAAAACAGGACAGGATCGCCGTTCCTTCCTTCGCGGAGTTCGCCGAAAGCTGGTGGGATTTTGATACCTGCCCTTACCTGAAAAGCCGCAAGGGACGGCGGTCTATTTCAAAGGGCTACGCTACCCATGGCCAGTATGCGGTAAAGAATCATCTGGTACCCACCTTCGGAGATAGGCGGCTTGATACCATTAGCGCGGCCGAGGTTGACCAGTGGCTGACTTCCTTCCCGGGACGTACCCACCCGAGCAATGACGGAAAAAGCCTGGTTCATTATAAAACCAGCACCGGCAATCTGGCTTTCAAGATATTAAAAATTATGCTGAACTATGCGGTAAAACAGAAATTCATCAAGGCTAACCCCTGTAAAAATGTGAAACTCCTCAAGACCAGCGACGAAAAGGAAATCCACATCCTTACCACTGCAACAAGTTAAGAAACGCGGACAGCGGGGATTTGTTCCCCTTTCCTCCTCTCTCTCAGCAGTTTGATTTGTGATTGTGACGGAAATGTGGTTTTCTCAGATATACTTTCCTCGCCACCTCGCGATTTGGCCGCGCCACGCCGCCCGCCGTCGTGTCTCCGACGCCAGTTCCCGATATAAGTGGTTCCCC
>JAIRTS010000118.1 GCA_031254795.1 Treponema sp. | reverse complement strand
GTGGGTGTGGAGGTGATATTAGATGCAAGAACTGCTGTATAAGCTGATTCCAAACGTGATGGACAAACCGGAGATTTATGTGCGATCAATTAAGGAAACGCTCCAGATGCTTTGGTGGTCGGGCGTGCTGTCCTTCATGCTTGGATTGTTTTTGGGTGTTGCAATCACCGTGACCCAAAAGAACGGAATCCTGCAAAATATCCCTGTCTATCAGGTGTTGGATAAAATCATCAACTTTTTCCGTTCGATACCGTTCATTATTTTACTCGCCGGGCTTATCCCGCTCACCCGCTGCATAATGGGAACGGCTATCGGCGTCAAAGGCGCAATTGTCCCATTGGTTTTCGGAACTGTCCCCTTCTTCGCCAGACAAATAGAATCGGCGCTTGCGGAATTGGACACAGGGGTTATCGAAGCGGCAAGGTCCATGGGAGGTGGTCCTGTTGAAATCATTTTTCGCGTGTACCTTAAAGAAAGCATAGCGCCTATCGCGCGGGCGACGACCATCACGGCAATCGCTCTTATCGGACTTACCGCTATGGCGGGTGCCGTCGGAGCGGGAGGACTCGGGGATTTCGCGATCCGGTATGGTCATCAGCGGAATCAGATTGACGTTACATACGTGACTGTTTTGACATTGGTTCTTTTGATCAGCGTTATTCAGGTAATCGGTAATCTGATTGCCAAAAAGAGCACACACTAAAACTTAAATTGGAGGAAAAAAGTATGAAACGGATTCTTGCATTGACATTGGCACTGGTATTGGCTTTTACATCGGCGGCTTGCTCGCAGAGCCCAAGCGCGGCGTCCGCTCAATCCGCCGCGCCGGCTGAACGTGTAACGGTTAAGGTCGGAGTCGTAGGCGAAATGTACGGCGTCATATGGGCGCCGGTAATCGAGAAACTAAAAAAGGAAGGCATTGATGTCGAGCTTGTCAGTTTTTCCGACTACACCATTCCCAACGAAGCCCTCAACAACGGCGATGTTGACCTGAACGGTTTTCAGCACTACGCCTTTCTAAATACGTCAATAGAGAATAACGGATATAAAATCACGCCTGTCGGAGATACGATAATTGCCGCCATGTGTGTATATTCCAATAAAATATCCGATCTCAGCGAATTGAAGGATAATGATAAAATCGCCATCCCGAACGATGTGGTAAACCTCGGCAGAGCGTTATCGGTCCTGCAGGCCGCGGGCGTCGTCACATTAAAGGATGTGGAGGGCAGTCCAGAGATAGCCGACATTGTTTCTAATCCCAAAAATATAGAGTTTGTACAGGTTGACGCATCGCAGATACCGGCTTTGCTCCCCGACGTAGCCGCCGGCGTCATTAACGGTAATTACGCCACGGACTTTGGTTTTAAACCTTTGAATGATTCAATCTTTTATGACGACGTAAAGTATTACACGGATCGCCGGTTCGTTAACATCATTGCCGCGCGCGCGGCAGACGCCGGCAACCCGGTATACAAAAGAATCGTCGAGGCCTTCCAGTCCGACGAGGTAGAGCGGATTCTGCGCGATAGTTTTGACGGGGCTTTTCTCCCCGCATGGAAGTGATATGAAAAAAGACCTGTCCGCTAAACTTCTTCATACAGGCGACGCCAAGTACGCGAAAAAAATCGCTGGTATGGTGTCGTCGCCAGAAACTATGCCAATTTATCAAACCTCCGTATTTGCGTTTAACAATATAGCGGATGTGGACGCCATTTACGAAAAAGAAACGGATGGATACATTTACTCCCGTATCGCCTCGCCCAACGCCGACGCCGTTTCCGAGATTCTCGCGGCGGCGGACGGCGGGGAAAAAGCTCTGGTGTTCGCTTCCGGCATGGCGGCCATCACGACTGCTATCCTGTCGTTCGTGCAATCCGGCGACCATATTATCGCATCCCCGGTTTTGTACGGCGGCGTACAGGATTTTTTAGCGAACGAACTTCCCCGTTTCGGTATTGAAGCGACGTTTGCCGATTTGCTCGATGGTAATATATCGGATTACATCAAGCCAAATACCAAACTGGTCTATACCGAGACGATATGCAACCCTTTGATGGAAGTGCCGGATTTGGAAACGCTCGCCGGGAACGCGCGCGAAAATGGGCTTACGCTCTTGGTTGACAATACTTTTGCCACGCCGGTTGTCGCGAATCCGCTCAGTTTAGGCGCGGACGCCGTACTATACAGCGCGACAAAATACCTCGGCGGTCACAGCGACATTATGGCAGGAGCGGTGATCAGCAGCGCTGGAATTATTGAGCGCGTCAGAAGGTTACAGGTTTTATACGGCGGAATATTAAGCCCCCATGATTGCTGGCTGCTGGCTCGCAGTCTGCGTACACTTGATTTGCGTATGAAACGGCATTCCGAAAACGCTCTTGAGACGGCGAAATTCCTGGACGCGCACCCCAAAATAGAGCGCGTGTTCTATCCGGGTCTTGCGTCGTCTCCATCTCACGAACGCGCCGCGCGTCAGTTTGAGAAGGGGCTTTTCGGCGGAATGCTCAGTGTCGATCTCAAAGGCGGCGAGGGTGCGGCACGCAGAATTATTCAGGCGTTTGAAACAATCTTCCTTGTTCCGAGTCTCGCGGGTACGGCTACGACGGTTTCCTGGTCCGCTAAAACATCACATCGGTTTTATGACCGCGAGGAGCGGCTCAGAAGCGGCATTACTGACGGACAGCTTCGTTTTTCCATCGGGCTGGAGGACGCGCGCGACATTATTGCGGAGCTTTCCGCGGCGTTGGAGGCGGTGTGAGAATGTTCAGTATCGGGGCGATTTTAACGCTTCACCCTTTAGGCCTTTGATTTCAAATTGGCATTAAGGGTTTGCTTCAATTACTTGAAGGGTGTTTTTCGTCGTGGAAGAAATTATGAGCGATTTACTCGAATTAAAACAGGAAATAATTCTCGCGGCCCGGCGGTTAGGCTTGACCGCGCTGGGGTTTGCGCCGGTTGGGCGTTGGGAGGAAACGGCGGCATCCGTGCTTCCGGGTGCGCCGCAGCCTGCCGAGCCGCGTGAAAATTACTTCCCGTCAAACATTTGGCCGTGGAGTAAAACCGTCATTTCAGGGGCTGTTCCTTTGCCTATGGCTATGATTGAAACAACGCCGTCAAATTTTTATTCTGAGTTGTACAATACGGCCAACCGGCTCCTTGACGAAGCGGCCTGCCGTTTATCGTTCCTGTTAATGGAGCTCGGCTATAAAGCGCACTTTTTTCCACGGGATGGTTACAGCGAAATTAACGCACTCGCGGAAAAGCCGGAAGCGGCTTTTTCTCAGGTGATTGCGGCACGATTGGCGGGCCTTGGCACAATCGGGCGCAGCCATTGTCTGATAACGAGGGAGTACGGGCCGCGTATGCGTCTCGTATCTGTCATCACCGACGCGGAGTTTCCGCCCGATCCGCTCATTAAAAAAAATCTTTGTACAGGCTGCGGAGCCTGTCTGCGGGTTTGTCCGATTGGCGCGTTTGAACGCCGCCGCGACGATGTGAAGATGTACGATATGCAGCGGTATAAATGCGCGAAGTATCATAAATTTCTGCGGGACGAGGGGCGTTATCCGTGCGGGATGTGCGTCGCCGCCTGTCCTGTTGGGGAGGATAAAAAGCTCTATGGGAAAAGCGCCGTTTCCGATCAAGGGTATTATCATTTGCAAAACTTCGGTTCAAAAGAGCGCAACGCAAGCGAGTTTTACGAAAAAAGGAGGAAATTTATCATGAACAACAGAAACTACCGGTTTGAAACCATCCAAATCCACGCGGGGCAGGAAAAACCCGACCCAGCCACCGATTCGAGAGCCGTACCAATTTATCAAACCTCGTCTTATGTATTCCCGACTTCCAAATCAGCGGCGGATCGCTTCGCGCTTACTGAAACAGGCAACATCTACACTCGGATTATGAATCCGACTTGGGACGTATTTGAACGACGCATGGCGGCTTTAGAGAATGGGGCGGCGGCGCTTGCCACGGCTTCAGGGGCATCGGCTATCACCTACGCCATCCTGAACATCGCAAAGAGCGGAGATCATATTGTGTCGGATAAACAGCTATACGGCGGAACCTATAACCTATTTGCCAACACCCTCCGCGATTTGGGCATTGATGTAACGTTCGTGGACGGAAGCAATCCGACGAGCTTTGAAAACGCCATAAAAGACAACACAAAAGCGGTGTTCTTCGAGACGATAGGAAACCCCAACGCCAGCATTGTCGATATCGAGGCGGTCACAGCCATAGCGCACCGCCATGGTATTCCCGCTATCGCTGACAGCACCTTTGCCACGCCTTATCTGCTGCGCCCCATCGACTACGGCGTGGATATTGTGGTACATTCCGCTACCAAGTTTATCGGGGGACATGGCACGTCCATCGGCGGAGTTATTGTGGACGGCGGTCATTTCGATTGGGCGCGGAACGGCAAATTTCCCGGCCTGTCGCGCCCCAATCCGAACTACCATGATTTGGTGTTTACCGACGCCGCGGGTAAGCTGGCGTATATTATCAAGGCCCGCACCACGCTTCTCCGGGACATCGGCGCGTCGCTGTCACCCTTCAACGCGTTTTTATTCTTGCAGGGACTTGAGACACTGTCCTTCCGCGTGGATCACCATGTAGAAAACACTAAAAAAGTAGTGGATTGGTTAGTGAAGCAACCGCTGGTCGAGAAAGTAAACCACCCATCACTGCGCGAACATAGAGACCACGAACATTATAAAAAGTATTTCCCCAAGGGCGGCGGTTCTATCTTCACCTTTGAGCTGAAGGGAAACGCGGAGAAAGCCAAACGCTTTACGGAGGAACTGCATCTGTTCTCGTTATTGGCTAACGTAGCGGACGTTAAATCCCTTGTGATACACCCGGCTTCCACCACCCATTCGCAGATGAGCGAAAGCGAACTTCTTTCCGCCGGTATAAAACCCAGCACGATCCGTCTATCCATTGGCGCGGAACATATCGACGATATTCTGGACGATCTCGGACAAGGATTTGAAGCGATTAAGTAAACATCACCGTTTGGTATGAGATCAAAAAAACGCGCTCTCCAGCTTACTTCTGCTCGCGCTGTATTCGGGTTCCGACAGCAATGGGCAATCGTCGATATCCCTCTCCAGCTTATTTAGTATAGCCGCGAAAACCATGCAGGATTTCTCCAGACACCTCTGA
>JAIRTS010000239.1 GCA_031254795.1 Treponema sp. | reverse complement strand
AGCGCCGTGATTTTTTCCGCAAGGCCGGCGATGCCGGACGGGAGCTTGCGGGTGTCGGCAAACCAATCGCCCAAAGAAGAATCGTCGTTGTCGCGTTGCCCAAACCAGCCGTCGTCAAGTACGAAAAGTTCTATGTCGAGTTCTTTGGCGACCGACGCCATATCCAAGAGCTTTTGCTCGGTGAAATTGAAGTATGTCCCTTCCCAGTTGTTAAGCAGCACCGGTCTTTCTGTATCACGCCATGTTCCTCGAGCAAGCCTGCGTTGGTACAGGCTATGGAAGACCTGCGACAAATGGTTAAGCCCCTCTCCCGAATACACCATGACGGCCTCCGGCGTATCAAACGAGGCGCCTTTTTCCAGTTTCCATGAAAACGTCTCGTCATTGACGCCAAGTTGAACCCGGCTTGAGCCGTAGCAATCGACTTCTACGGCGGCGATAAAATTGCCTGAGTATAACAGGCTAAAACCGAGGGCTTCACCGCGCGAATCATCAGTGGCTGGACTTTTGAGGATCAGGAAGGGATTCTGTTGATGCCCGGGATTGCCTTTGTTGCTCTTTACCTCTTGAAAACCGGGAACAAGCGGATTCTCGATTATCTGAAATTCACGCGCCCATGCTCCGGTAATGCTGAGTGCCCGCCAGTTGTTGTCCGGCAGATCAAGGCTCAGACTCAGAGCCTTGCGCAAAACCAGCGGCTCTTTTCCTTCATTGACAAAACGGCTGTGCCGGGCGATTGCCGGCAGGTCTGCGAAGATGGTGTAGTACAGGATAATGTACAGTCCGGAGAGCGCGTCAAAGAGTTTTAGCTCCAAGGTGTCGGCTTCGCCGGTACGCTCAGTGTAAAGAGCCGGCAGTCTTGGAATCGCCAGCTTTCCAGCGTACAGCGTGTGGCTGTGGTACACCGGATCCGTCACGGTGGAACCGTTCGGGAGTTGGAGAACAAAAGCAGGCGTCCGGTAATCGCCTGTTCCGAAGGCCGGATACTCAAAGCGCGCGGTATTTTTGTCAGGATGAAAAACCCCGCCTGAAGTTGCCGGCGATAAAAAAGGGTGCGCCCGATGCGCCGCAAGCGGCACGCGCAGTACACCTGTTCAACAGAACCAGTATACAGAACTTTGATAATATAGCTCAAAGAATCGTTGTACAGATGAAATTCTTTGCTTTCTTGATCAACACTAATCGGCATAAAACATTCCTCTAAAAAAGCGAGACTTAGGATGTACGGCGGCAATGAAATTGATTGACGTAGTGTCGCCGGACGCAGCTGTCGCATCGTAGTCGTTGGATGTCAGATGGTATAAGTATAGGCGTTTTTGCGGTACAAATCAAGCGTTGCGGAATACGTAATATGGGCGCATGCCAATACACTAAAGATGGTCTTGCTATATTCCGATAATAGTAGTATTATTATGTGTCTTGTCTTGGGCAAGCGATAAAGATCAAAAGAGAAGAGATGTAGTATATAGAATTTGCGCATACAATTCAAAGACGCTCCAGAAATCCGATAATGCCTCACATGCGCCGGTTTTTGAGGGGAATGGTCGTACAGACTGTAAATTGATCTGTCGCCGGCTCACTCGTTTATGAGTGGAGCGACATATTTTCAGAAAAGGAGCTATCGTTCAAGGAGATTTATCTATGCCGAAGCCTGGCGTCAACTGACGCGGGCTTTGAGCCAAAAGTGGAGAGCGCGGCGCGAGTAAATGGCATTCTCTTATGATCGTCAAGGAGTAATACATGCAAATACTTGAAATAAAAAATATTGTTAGAAAAGATGTCCCGATTTATTACCGGATGTACTATTCAGGTATTGCTGTCATGGAATTGATCAACAAGTCCGTTGAACGGAAAATTGATTTTTCTATCGAAATAAAACCAACCGGTCAAAAAGAAATTTTGATTACCATCGCGGATCCGGTTGATTACCCGCTGATACCCATTATCAGGGAATTGAAGAAGCATATTGACCTCCTCTACGCCAATGGAAATCTCCCTCCCCTTTGATATTGTTTCATTTTCAGAGAAAGAAACTCAAGATTGCGGGCGTTCTCTGTCTCTGTTGTTGGGCGCGGGTAGTGTTGTGGCTTTGCGCGGTGGTTTAGGCGCGGGGAAGACCTGTTTCACAAAAGGCGTCGCTGCGGGGTTCGACGTCGCCGGGACGGTGACAAGCCCCACCTACACCATTATAAGCGAATACGAGGGGAAATGGCCGGATGGGAGAAAGACGCTTCTTTACCACATAGACGCCTACCGCCTCAATGGTGATGACGATTTCGCCGCGTTAGGCGCGGAGGAATTTCTGTATGGCGATGGCGTCGCCGTCATTGAGTGGAGCGAGCGAATCCCCGCGTCCATTCCGAAAGACGCTGTTTTTGTTGACATTGAGGCGATGGAAAACGGCGGGCGGAGAATTAGCGGTCGCCGCCTTGCGGATACCGCCAAACCATGAACATACTTGCCCTTGACACGGCGACGTCGGTTTTGTCAATAGCTCTTTCCGATGGGGAACACTCATGGTATTTTGAAGCGGACGCTGGCAACAGACATTCCGAAATCATCATGGAGGCTGTTGACATGCTTCTTTCCAAGTCGGGCATGCAAAGCAAAGACTTGGACATGGCGGCCTGTATGAAGGGGCCAGGGTCTTTCACGGGCTTGCGGATAGGGTATTCGATTGTGAAAGGGCTTTGCCTGCCTTTCGGCATTGCGATGGCTGCGGTGGGGACGCTGGACTGCATGGCGTACTTCCGCAGAGATTGGAACGGTTATGTAGTTCCCGCCATTGACGCAAAGAAACACTCCTACTTTACGGCGTTTTTTGAAAAGGGCGTCCGGCTCTCAGAAGATATGGACGCGGGCGTTGAGCGCATTGCGAGTCATATCACCGCTGCCGCTTTCCGCGCCGCGTCTGAGAGTCCGGTTTTGCTTACCGGCGTTGACGCGGTGCCGCTTTATGAGGAGTTGGCGCGTCATCTGCCAGCGGAAAGATTGTGTCTTGATGGGTGTTGCACAAAAAATTGCCGCCACAGTTACGCAAAAGCGTTGCTCGCCCTCGCGCCCCGCCATATTGAGAATAATCCCCTGTCTGCCCCCGAATACATTAGAAAAAGCGACGCGGAAATAGAAGCGGGCAAGCAGGCGTCTCCTGACTAACCCCGCTGGTTGTCATCTGGCGTTGGCTTTTATCGCGCTATGCCCTGGACTTTACCCCGTTGGGTAGACACTGTTAAGCGGCTTGCCTTGGGTTAAACACATCGGGCGCGGCATAGTGAAACGCCGAATGGCGGCGGAGATAGTATGATCTAAATTATTTGGTGGGGTGGGGGGTTCGGTGTTTGAGATGGTGAAAGAAATGATAGCGAGAAGGGGAGGAGATAGCCCGGCTCATGCAGGTGCCGGGGATAGGGCAGGCGGCGGTTCTGGCGTTCTGGGCGCTTGAGAACCCGGTCGGCCTCCTGCGGCAGTTTATCGGCAAGCCGCATTACACATTCGAGCAGTGGCAGTTCGGAGAGGCGAAAATCAAAAAGACGGACGTCTGGGGCTATTTCAACGAACCGAAACCCACGGTCGGAGCGAGGCCGCCCGACCTCATCTACATAAGGCCAAAAGGCCGCCATAATGCCCGCGACTGGGGAAAAATGAATTGCCCCGCAGAATACGCTCATTTGAAACTGGACAGGTCGGCGCTCCGGGCAATCACCCCGCCCGGCTTCGCGCGGGCGTTCTTCAAGGCAAACCCATAGGAAGGGCGGGGCTTTTTACGCGGGGCATCCGAAGGTTTTGAGAAAATTGTAAAACGCATGGAAGGGAAATAACACGGCGTTAGGCCGGAAATCAGACGAAGCCAGAAGCCGCCCCACCAGGCAATTCAGAAATGAATATGCCCTGTCGTAATGCCGATAATAAGGTATAAGGCTTTAAGGAGCAAGTATTCGTGTTAAAACTGTAATTAAAAGAATTCTTATTGGCATCGCCATCCTCTTTGCGGCGGTGTTTATATTCGGGGTTATTCTGCAAATAACAGGGTATCAGCCTCCGGCGAAGCCCGAACAGTCCCAGCCTTTGGCGAAAGCTCCGGAGGAGCGGCAGGCTAAGGCTGTCGAGCCGCGATTATCGGCCGCACAGGCAAGCGCGGACAATGAGCCAGAGCCAAACCCGCCGTTATTGGAGCCTATTGACCCGGCGTGGACAGACATTGATCCCAGTGTAATTAAATATGATATTGCGGCTCTGGAACCAGGGCACATTGGCGTTATCAAGCGTTATGCCTTCCGTGTGGTTGTTCACCAGCGATTGAGCAAGGCTCAATTAGCGTTAATTGCCGACACGATATAGCGGATGCGGCTGCGACTGGCTTGGACAAAGTGAAGGCGAGACGTTGTACTGGTTTTCATCTTTACCCGAAGATGAAGCCGAGCGCATAGAGACCGCCTGGAACACGGCCTCTATGCGCCGGCATGCAAAAACGGCGTAGCGGCGCGACGACAAAAACCTTAAGCCCTCCCAACCGGGAGGTTTTTTTTCGCCTAATTTAGTCGATTATTTTCTTTGAACAGTCCCCTTGTTCCCTGTATCCTTAAAGGCGAGCCACAATCGGCGGCGCGGCGGGATTCTGTTCTCCTCGCTCTCCGCGCCGCGTTTCTGGCGGGAGGCAGCATGCAAACAAACACATTTGAACTGAAAGGCAAGCCGCTCTCGTTGGGCGCAAAATGAAATATATTTGTTTTTGTGTTACACCCGCACGTTGAGCAACGGGCCGTGCGGGGCGGTACGCCTTCCGCGCCGCTTTCGTGTTTCAGATCAAAATCTTCTTCGGGAATTTCATATTCCCGCGCGATGCAGCTCTTCCCGGGCTGCCAGCCTATCGCGTACAGATCTTTATCCCGCTCGGCCCGTTCTTTCTGTAAATCCTCGTCCTTTACAAACTCGAACCTGGGCGGCACCGCTTCCGCGCTGAAATTGTACAGAGTCCACACCGCCGAAAGCCGATCGAAGGTCTGGCAAATCCGGCGCCGGTCGGCGGCGGCTAAATCTCCGCGCACCAGGTTATGCGCCTTGGCCGCCGCCCAGCTCCCCTTGTCCCCTATCTCGGTCGTGAGCGTCTGCACCAGCACCGCCTTCGATATTTCCGCGTTGGCCGCCTCGATATACTCCTTTTGAACGCCGCTCACGCTCCCCTTGTTGGCAAGCGATTCTATCGTGATCTCCGATCCTTCGGGGAATATCGCC
>JAIRTS010000274.1 GCA_031254795.1 Treponema sp. | reverse complement strand
CGGAAGAATCCCGAATCAACGATGTATATGTTTCCGTCCTTCTCGTATTTAGCAAAAGCCGCTTCGCTAAAGGTCGTTTTTCTTTGGAATATGGGGGACTTCAAAGTCTCGAAATTGAAGAAGCACACGCATACGCAGAGTGCAAATACAGCGCTAAAAAGAACAAGCGCTTTTATCGCCTTGCTTTTGGTCATCATACGGCTAATTATTCCTTTATAAAATTTGAGAATGGCAAATCCTCAAGGCCGGCCGGCAAGAGGGAATCAGTTGAACGCCCAACCGCCCGCAACGTGAAAAATGATGGAAAACACGTTAATTCCCGGCAATTCGCATGATCTTCAGTGAAAACCGCCTGGTTTGCAACCACCAGCGTAATCCGGCCTTGTTTTATCGCGCGCAACGAAATTCCACGTCATATATAGGCGTCCAAGCGGGCCGGATAAAGCGCGACAGGCGGCCAGACTTCCACCGCTTTCTGAGCCTTGGCGGCCGGTTCCTTCTCTGATTCCGGCCTTTCGGTGTCAGGCGGACTGCTCCCGTTTGCGTTCGCAAAATCCATTGGCCAGGAAATGACAACGGAATCCCTCGCTTTCAATTAAGGTAATTTTATCTATGCTAACGCTTATTGTCAAGACGCCGCCGTCGATTCAGCGATGGCTTTTTGGGCGCGCGCGCCAGCGAGGGTGAGGGAGCGCGCGCGGAAAACCTGAGAGCGCGCGATACAGATCCGTTCCAAGCCGCGCGCTTTTTCCGGCGACGGGATGCCCAGGGACACCCCTCTTTCACACCCGTCCGTTTCGCGGTTTTCCTTTCGCCGGTTATTGACATTCAAAGTCTTTTCGTATTCAATATCCGGCATGGACATCCAGATGCAACCATATCCCGCGCTGTTGGATCAGGCGAAATGGCTCAAAACAAACAAGCGCGACAACATGTTCTACTACGATTCTGGCGGCGGCGACGCGGACAAGCCGTCCGTTATTCTGATACACGGCCTGGGAGACGAAGCCGATTCGTGGCGCCGCCTTATCCCGTTATTGAAAGAGTCTTGCCGGACGCTCGCGCCTGATCTGCCCGGATTCGGACGTTCAAAGGCGGGCGGCATTATAACGATCGACAGGCACATTAAAGCCATCGTCTCCCTCCTCGAACTGATCGGGCCCGCGGCGCTTGCGGGCAACTCTCTGGGCGGGATGATCGCCCAAGCCGTCGCCGCGGAGAAGCCGTCTCTGGTTACAGCGCTCGTCCTCATTGACGGAGGCGCGCCTCTCGCCCAGAAATCCGGAAATAACACGGCGGACGGAGCGCTGTCCTTGCTGGGCAAGGCGCTGCCGTTTTACGGCCCTTACTGGTACCGCAAATTCCGCGAAAATCACACCGCCGCCTATCATTCGCTTTTTGGCTATTACCACAATCTGGAAAGCCTGCCGGAAGACGACCGCGCCTTTCTGCGAAAGCGCGTCATTGAAAGGGTGGAAAGCGTGGAGCAGGAGAAAGCGTATTTCGCCACCTTGCGGAGCATGATATGGCGCTCCATGACCAAGACGGCGTTTTTGGCAAGGGCGCTGGCTGACTACAAAGGCGTGGTGTCGCTTGTGTGGGGCGAGAACGACGCAATTCTGCCGCCGAAAACCGCGGAGATTATCCGTTCAATACGGAAAGACGCCCCGTTCGTCCTGATTCCCAACGCGGGGCATTTGCCCCAGCAGGAAAATCCGGCTGCGGTCGCCGACGCGATAGTCGCGGCAATTGCCGGCGGCGGTCGCCACTCCGGTTGCGCAGGCGGTTGAGGAACATGCGCGGCAAACCAAAAGAACTTTTTTATCAAAACGGGCTTCGATTCTCCTGCGCCCGTTGCTCCGCGTGTTGCCGTTATGAGAGCGGGTTTGTGTTCCTCTCGGAGGACGACCTTATGTCGCTCGTCAAAGCCCTCAATCTTCCCCGGCGTGAAGTTGAAGGTCTCTACTGCGCGTGGGTTCCCTGGGGAATCGTAGACCGCCTGTCCCTGAAGGAAAAGCCGAATTTTGACTGTGTTCTCTGGAACGACGGCTGCTCGGTGTATGAAAGCAGACCTCTGCAGTGCAGAACCTTTCCTTTCTGGGATTCGACGCTCGCCGGCGCCGAGGCGTGGGAACGCGCCGCGCAAGACTGTCCGGGCGTGGGGCGGGGACTCTTGCATTCTTTTGATGAAATAGCGGGCGCATTGGAACAGGGAAACGCGCGGCGGCTTATTCAGCGAAGGCGGGGCATCCATCGATGACGAACCCAGCCGAACTCGTTGTTCCTTTAACGCCGCAGGAAGTGAGAGCCTTGTTTGTAAGGCTCAAGCGCATAGAATCGGAGGTTCCGTCCGCCTCCGCAGGACTTTCGCCTGTGGAGCAGGCTTTTCTGTTGAAGATTGAAAAGTCGCTGTACCGGAATCTTTCCATTCAGGAAGCTGAAAGTCTTATGAATGAAATTGCAGGGAATAAAACTGCGCGCAATGAACTTGCACGCGACAGTGGCGGATAAATGCGGATAAATATTGTAAAGCTTATCATAGTTATTGGCGTTTGCGTTGTTGTTTTTGCCCTTATTGTGGGAATAGCCGCCATAATAGTTGCGACAGAACTCAACAAAGCGCCCGATTCCACTCAAGGCGAGGTGTTTTTTGAGGTGAAGCAAGGAGAAACGCCCCGTTCCATCGGAAGGAGGCTTGAAAACGAAGGCGTCATCAAAAGCCGCCTCTTCTGGTACGTGGTGAACAGAATCGACAAAGACGTCATAAAAGCCGGCGCCTACACGATACCGCTTCCCGCGACCCAGTTTGAAATACACAATATTCTGGAGACCGGACAGCAGCTTCTCATAAAAGTCACCATTCCCGAAGGCGGAACGCTCGCCAAAACCGCCCGTCTGTTTGACGAAGCCGGCGTCTGCGAGGAAGAAGCGTTTTTGGAAGCCGCGTCGAACCCTGAAATTCTTGCAGCCTTTCAAATTCCCGCCAAAACCCTGGAAGGTTACCTCTTTCCAGACACGTATTTGTTTCAGGAAAACTATAACGCGAAGGATGTGGCGCGGATCATGGTCGAGACCTTCTTCAAACGGCTTTCCTCCATTGTTGACGTCACGTCCATCACCCCTAAAGAGCTTTTCGAAAAAGTGACGCTCGCTTCCATTGTGGAGCGTGAGTACCGGATTGCGGAAGAAGCTCCGCTCATGGCCGGCGTATTTTACAACCGGCTTGCCATCGGCATGGCGTTGCAATCCTGCGCGACCGTCGAGTACATCATCACTGAAATTCAGTGTAAACCTCACCCGGAAATCATCAGCGCCGCGGACACTGAAATTGAAAATCCGTACAACACCTACATAGCGCAAGGGTTGCCGCCCGGACCCATCTCCGCTCCGGGGTTAATCGCGCTCTCCGCGGCGTTCAACCCAACTCCAAGCGACTACCTGTTTTTCAGGCTCGTCGAGCCAAACGCGGGCAAGCATTATTTCTCGAAAACATTTGACGAGCATATCAAAGCGGGAAAGCTGTACGTGAAAGGAAAATGAAAAAAGCTGTTGATGGCGCCCGCCAGTCACAAAAATGAAAAAACGCTTGACACCCTCAAAAATACGGTATATACTATCGAACAATAAAATAACCCCAATGCTTACGACGCTTACGGTACGGTAATCTGAGGGGAGCAAGGAGGCTGTAATGGCTAAAGTAGAATTGAAAGGTATCGGCAAGGTCTATGATGGCGGCGTACGCGCCGTAGACAACGCCAATATCGTGGTCGAGGACAAAGAATTTGTCGTTTTTGTAGGTCCGTCAGGATGCGGAAAATCAACCACGCTCCGTATGATCGCGGGTTTGGAAGATATTTCCGAAGGCGAGTTGTACATCGACAGCGAGCTTATGAATCAGGTGCCGCCCAAAGACAGGAATATCGCTATGGTGTTCCAGAATTACGCCCTGTATCCGCACATGACCGTGTACGAAAACATGGCGTTTGGGCTCCGCATCAAGAAGGTTCCCAAGGATGAAATCGACCGCCGCGTACGCGAAGCCGCAAGAACATTGGATATTGAACAATTCCTGGAACGCAAACCCAAGGCATTGTCGGGCGGTCAGCGTCAGCGTGTCGCGGTGGGACGCGCCATTGTCCGCAACCCCAAGGTATTCCTGTTTGACGAGCCTTTGTCAAACCTTGACGCGAAACTCCGCGTGACCATGCGCAAAGAGCTTTCCGAACTCCACCTCAAACTCAACGCCACCATGATCTATGTTACCCACGACCAGGTGGAAGCCATGACCATGGCGAGCAAGATCGTAGTGATGAAAGACGGCAAGGTGCAACAGATCGGCGCCCCTCTGCAACTGTACAACGAGCCGGTCAACAAGTTCGTCGCGGGCTTCATCGGCTCCCCGCCCATGAACTTCCTGTCTGTCAAAGTGGCGGAGAAAGGCGGTTCCATTGTACTGCAGGAAGAGAACTTTGAAATCAAGCCCGATCAGACCCATGTCGACGCGCTCAGGAGATATGTGGGCAAGGAAATCTTCTTTGGCATCCGCCCGGAAGATCTGCTTTTCTGTGAAAGCCCTGCCGCGGAAAACAACATGTCGCTCAAGATCAGCGTAGTTGAGCCGCTCGGCGCGGACATTCACCTGTGGCTCACAAGCGGAACTCAACCGCTTGTCGCTCGCACCGAAGCTCATTACACCTTCAAGGTCGGCGACACGGTCAACTTTATGCCGCGGCTCGACAAAGCCCGGTACTTCGACAAGGAGACCGAAGTCTCTATTCTCGCGGCCGAATGAACCAGCCGCCGCAGAGGCGCAAACAAGTCTGCGGCGGGGGACTAAACCCCACTGCGAATGAGATGGCGCGAATGGTCGCAAGCCGCATTGCGCTTGTTGCCCGGAGATTTATCTAATTAACCAGGACCCTCTGCAAAGAGGGTCTTCTTTTTATAGGAAAGGAGACTGCAAAGATGACATTTACTGAAAGAATGAAGCGGCTCGCTTCAAAGATTGGCGATGTGACGCAGGATTTTGCGTCCATAGCGGGAGACACAGTCCAAAATATTAGCGAAAAAGGCGTCCCGGCGTCCAAAGAACTGTTTAGTACGGCTCAAGAACTGGGAGCCAAAGGGCTGGAAGCGTCAAAAGAGTTTATCAATAAGGCCGGCGGCAAGGTTCAAGACATCGGGGAAAAAGGCAAGTTGACCATTGCGATCAAAAAGCTCGAATTCAAGACGCAAAAACTCACCGCCCGGCTTGGATCGGAAGTGTATGCCGCGCTTGTCGAACAGAAGCTGTCCAGCGTGAGCCTCTCAACGCCCGCCATAAAGGATATCTTTTATGAGCTTGACATGATCCAGAAGGAAATCGAGAAGAACGAAGCGGAATTAGAAAAGTAGCGCACGCGCGCAGGCGCCCTGCGCCGCGCTCCCGAACGCCCGCCCAATTTACGTCCTTGACGCATCCATAGAAAGCGGAGGTTTTAAGATCGAAAAAGCCTGCTAAAATTTTTTTCAAAAAAGGGTTGGGGAGGGGTTGACAAAGCGCGGGGGCGTGTGATAGAGTGAAGCTCCTCTTGAAAGAGGGGCGTGGCGTTCAAAGGGGCGGAAGTTTTCTTGGACGTTTGAAAGAGAGAGCGGGAAGGGGCTTTGGCGGCGGGGAGCCGCCGGGGCGGAAGGGGAGGAAGGCCTAGAGATGGGTCTCTTGAGATATTTGGCAGTCTACGGACTGTTGA
>JAIRTS010000246.1 GCA_031254795.1 Treponema sp. | reverse complement strand
CCCGTAGCGACAAGGTCGTCCATGAGCAACACCCGTTTTCCGGACGGAATGTCGTCAATATGAACCTCGATCTCACCCTCGCCGTATTCAAGTTTATAACGGATTGAAAGTTTCTTGCCGGGCAACTTGCCTTTCTTGCGGATCAAGACAAGCGGTATGCCCATGCGATCCGCAAAAGGCGCCGCGAAAAGGAAACCCCGCGCTTCTATGGCGGCGACCGCTTCTATGTTTTGATCTTCATAAAGCTCAACCATACTGTCAAGACAGTGATCAAAAGCCTCCGGCGAGGTGAGAATAGTGGTAATATCGTAAAAAAGTATGCCCGGCTTGGGGAAATCAGGCACTTTTCCGATGTAGTCGTCAAGGTTAAAACCCTGTCCTTTATGGATGACCTGATCCGTCCACGATTTTACATCCCCAATATCTTTCTCAAAAAGAGGTTTTGCGTACAACGCGACTTCAGAATCATGCGCCATATCCGAAAGGTAGGCTATCGCCGCTTCCGATTGGGGCGAAAAGACACCGCAGGGTCTGCCAACGAGGTTAATATGCCGCAGTACTTTCGATAAATAAGCGAAAGACGCTGGCTTCGGTTTCTCACAGCCAAAAAAATAGACTTCCGCAGGGAGTATATCCTGCCCGCCAAAATCAGGCGCCGCAATAGAAACAACCTTCGCTCCTTTGAGAGCTTTTGCGATTCCCGCCGCCATTTTTTGTGTAGCCTCACTGCCATCCGTAACAATTAGGACATTCTTTCTACTTTCCACAGTGATTTAATAATAAAACAATCTCTTTGTATGGTCAATACTGTTTTTAATGAAAATTCACGTGTATTCCCTGTCTGACAGCGATTTTTTACACATCAATGAAGCGCAATACGCCGTGTTGCGCCGCATTTTCAAAATAACGCCGGTTTCGAAGCCGCCTCTATTGCAATTATCTCTTTTTTCCGGTATACTCTTCCAATTATGCACATTCGGGATCGTTACGCTCCAAGCCCTACGGGGTTGCAACACATTGGCGGAGCGCGGACAGCGCTTTTTAATTATCTTTTCGCGCATTCAAAAGAGGCGCGAGGATCAGATGGATCAGAAAAGAGCGCGTTTATCCTCCGGTTGGAAGATACGGATCGCGCGCGCTCGGATTCGAGTTTTGTGCAAAACCTTTACGATACGTTCGCGTGGCTTGGCATACGCTGGGATGAAGGGCCCGATGTCGGCGGGATGTACGCCCCGTACATTCAATCAGAGCGTTTTGAACTGTACAAACGATACGCCCTTGAACTTATCGCCGCGGATAAGGCGTACTACTGTTTTTGTCCGCTTGAACGGCTTGAAAAAATAAGACGCGAGCGAGAGGAGGCTCACTCCGGCGAGACCGGTTACGACCGCCATTGCCGCTCCATTCCGAAAGGCGAAGCCGCGAAACGCGCGGCGGACGGCGAACCGTTTGTCATCAGGCTTAAAATCCCGCTGGATGCAACGACCGTGTTTCACGACCGCCTTTTGGGACCCATTGAATGGAAAAACGTGGATGTCAATCCGGATCCGGTGCTGTTGAAATCGGACGGCTTTCCCACGTATCATCTTGCGAATGTGACGGACGATCACCTCATGGGCATAACCCACGTCCTCCGCGCCCAGGAATGGCTTCCCTCAACGCCGATTCATGCCATCTTGTATGACAGTTTCGGCTGGACGCCGCCTGAGTTTTGCCATCTCCCCATGGTGATGGGACAGGACGGCAAGAAACTCAGCAAGCGGCATGGCGCGACCAGCATTGACGAATTCCGGCGGCAGGGATATTTGAGCGAGGCCCTGGTAAACTATGTGGCGCTGTTAGGCGCTTCTTATGAAGAGGGGACGGACATCTACACGCTTGAGGAGCTTGCCGGTCATTTCAGCCTTGACAAACTCAACAAGGCGCCGGCTGTGTTTGATTACAAGAAACTCGCGTGGTACAACGCCTCGTATATCCGCGTGAAAACCAACGGGGAGCTTGCCGAACGCGCCTTGCCCTTTGCTGTTGAAGCCGGCGTTTTTGGAGAATCCGGAACTGAACCGGACACGGAACAGAAACGCGTTTTTGTTGAGGCTATGTCCCTTGTCAAGGAACGGGTGAATTTTCTCTCCGAAATTCCAGCGAAAACGGCCTACTTGTTTTCAGAGCCTGCGCCGCCGCCTGCCTCCGAATTTTTTCCGAAAAAGGCGGATATTCGGCAAACCATCGCGCTTTTGACATTGGGGAAAGGCTTGGTCGCGCCTATGGCGGCGATGTCCGACACTGACGCCGAAGCCTTTGTGAAGGCGGAAGCCGAAAAAGCCGGCGTGAAACTCGGCGACATGCTGATGCCGTTGCGGGTGGCCATAACCGGAGCGCGGGTAAGCCCGCCGCTTTTCGGCAGCCTGCGGCTGCTGGGCGCGGAAACGTCTATGTTGCGGGTGGAAAAAGCGTTGGCAAGGCTACAGATATGCGGCAGTTAACGGACAAAGGCGAAGTACACCGCGCCCAATACAAGAGCGGCTATAATAAGGTTGACGGCGACGCCTAGTATGATATAAAAAGCAAGCGGTTTCATAAAAATTACTTGCATTATACAATGAACGCGGCGTTTGTCAAGCACTGTTTTTATGGCGCAAAAAAAGATGAGCCTCCGCGCGAGGTGTTAAACCAGACTTTGAATGAGGAAAAAATGGTGTATTTAACAGGCTTTCACGCCATTGAGGAAACCATAAAATCGGGCGAGGCGACCGGCCCCCTGTTAGTCGCAAAGGCAAATCCGCGCGCGCGGGAACTGCTTGATCTTGCAATAGCGCGTAAGGTGCGCGTGGAACGCGCCGGAACGTTCGACCTTGACCGTCTTGCGCCCGGCAATCGCGGCGTCGCCCTGTGCGTAAATGAAGACTCCGCTTCCTCTGATAAGAACATCGCATTGAAAGAATTCATCGCGGATATTAACGAAGAAAACCGTGAGGATGTTCTGGTCGCGGTGTTGGACGAAATCACGGATCCGCATAATTATGGGGCTATTCTCCGTTCCTGCGATCAATTCGGCGTTGACTTAGCGATCACCAGAAACCGCCGCGTCGCCAAACATGCCGACATCATCTCCAAAACCTCAGCGGGCGCAAGCGCGTGGGCGCCGGTCGCCGAGGTCGCCAATCTTCCACGTGCGGTTGAAGACCTCAAAGAAGCGGGTTTTTGGATTTACGGGGCTGACATGAGCGGCGAGGCGGTGTACGACAAGAACCTTTCGGGGCGCGCGGCCTTTATTCTGGGAGGCGAAGGTTCCGGCATATCCCGTCTGCTCCGCAGCCACTGCGACGCCCTTGTCGCTATTCCTTCACGAGGCCGCGTTGATTCTCTCAATGTGTCGGTCGCCGCAGGCGTGCTGTTTTACGAGGCGTTGCGGCAGCGGAACATCCGTCAGTGAGTCGCGTCGGCAATCAGAGAACGCAGCCTTGGAGCGATGATAATGGCGGAGGTGGTTTTAACGGCGTCTCCAATGAGAAACGGTATGCAACCTGCAAAAAAGGCCGCCTTCCATGTCATATTGTAAAGGATTTTCAACTGGATGACGCCGGGAATGTAGACCGCTAGCATGCCGGCGACAGCCGCCGCGACGATCCGCCAACGCCGCGTCTTTTTTTCCGCCCTTGGGCTGGACGCTATGAGGCCCGCGACAACCGCGGCCAAAAAGTAGCCGTAGAGAAACCCGCCGGAGGGCGTGGCAAAGTGGACGAAGCCGCCCGCGCCGCCCGCAAACACCGGCGCGCCGATTGCGCCCGCCGCAAGGTACAGCAGAACGGCCGCGCCGCCTAAAAAGGGGCCAAGAATCAGCCCCGAAAGCATTGCAAACAGGTTTTGCAGTACTATTGGAATAGCTCCCACAGGGATGGCAATAAACGCGCCGGCTGAGGTCAGCGCCGCAAAAAGGGCGACCAATACGGTACGGGCAAGCGTCTGTCTTTTTTTGTTGTTTCCCACAGTAAAACTCCTAAAAAACAGAGATCATTGGACTCTCCGCAACAGCCCTTATGGACGTCGTCTAAAAAGGCGTGTTTAATACGCGTTTTGGGAAAGCCCTTTATAAAGAAGTCTCCGGAAACTCCACTGGATTTCTGGAGGTTCTTCCTGAGAAATCACTAAGCGCCCACGCGGAAACAACGCGAGCAATTCAGTAAAATGCGGGGCGTTTTATTCGCAGTGGGGTCTAGTCACCCGCCCTTCAGGGCCGAGCTTGTCAAGCAATCTTAAATTTAGAGAAAAAAGCGAGCCTTAGAGCGCTTTTTTCAAGAGCCGGTTTCAAAGTTAACCCGAATGTAGTTCACGAGCCTGTGTTCGCAAACTCAGGCTCGCGTTTTGAAACTGGCTCATAATACAAGAAAGGGAAATACGTGTCAAGAAGACTGCTTTATACCATCATAAGCCGGTTCATTCGCATGACGCTTGCGGGCGATCTCAAACGCGGCCGGTTTTGTGAATGCTTCCGGGAATGGGGTTGAAAAGCCGGTATTTTACGGGTATACTTTATATTTATGGGAGAATAGAAATTGCGATTCAAGAGCATAGCCTCGCGTATTATACTGTCAGTTGTACCTATCATAGGAATATCCACGTTGCTTTTTATTTTTATTACACAACGAGTGACGAATTCCCAAATCAGGGAACAGATAAACGGGAAAATCAATGAAAATTTTGAATACGCCAGTCTTGAAATTGAAAGCGAGCTGGCTAAACACGCGAATATCGCGCGCACAATGGCCGCCTATATGGAAACGTGTACGATGGAGTCTATCGAAAACGGCGAGATGAAGCGGTTCATCATGCGTATGATAAGCTCCAATCCTAATACCATGGGCGGCGGCGTCTGGTTCGAGCCGTATAAACTCTACCCTGACAGGCGCCGTTTCGGTCCCTATGTGCATATTGACAACGGAACCGTCGTATACGAGGATGATTACACGGCGGTAAGCGGCGTGGATTATCACACCGCAAACTGGTATAAAAGCGGCCTTAAATCAAAGGGCGAGCCTGTTTGGACGGACGCATGGCGCGGCGCGCTCACGGGTGTTGTAATGGTAAACACGGTGGTTCCTTTTTTCGACGAGAATCACGAGATGCGCGGGCTTGCCACCGTGGATATGTCGCTCGCCGCTATTCAGGAAATTGCATCCTCAATCTCCGTGGGCGAGACAGGAAAAGCGTTCGTCATCAGCGCAAAAGGGGAATATATCTCGTTTCCCGATGGCGCCAGAAGTTTTGAAGACTACATTCAGCGAGACGTGGATCCGGGTCTTGCGGCTTTCGGGAAAACGGCGTTTGAAACCGGCGCCGGCACCGCGAGCATGAAGTGGGGCGGAGTCGAACATCTCGCCTATTACAAAACCCTGCCTGAAAGCGGCTGGATATTGGCCATACTCATTGAGCGCAACGAGCTCGAAGGCTTCGACGGGGGTATGTTCCTGCTCCTCGTCACGACGCCGATCATGGGGCTTCTGCTTGCGACAACCAGCATTATGTCAACCGCGCGGCGACTGCGGAAAGTCGCCCGCAAGGTGAACGATTTCGCGGACATCGCGGCGTCGGGCGAATTCTCCAAGCGGATAGAAGTGTCGGAGGACGATGAGTTTGGCCTTATGGAAGCGCGGCTGAACGCGATGATGGGGCGCATGGAGGCGTTGTACGCGGAGTCTGTCAGAATGAAGGAGGCCGCCGAGTCCGCGTCGCGCTCCAAGAGCGATTTTCTGTCGAACATGTCGCACGAAATGCGGACGCCGATGAACGCCATCATCGGAATGACCCTGATAGGCAAAAGGGCCTCGGACATCGAGCGGAAGGACTATGCGTTCGGGAAAATAGAGAACGCTTCCACGCACCTGCTCGGCGTCATCAACGACATCCTTGACATGTCGAAGATAGAGGCGAACAAGCTGGAACTGTCGCCCGTGGACTTCGACTTCGAGAAGATGCTGCGCAAAGTGGTTGGCGTCGTCGGCTTCAAGGTGGAGGAAAAATTCCAGGACTTCACGGTGAACGTCGACAAACGGATTCCGCGCAGAGTGGTCGGGGACGACCAACGCCTCGCGCAGGTGGTGACTAACCTGCTCTCAAACGCGGTGAAGTTCACGCCGGAGCAGGGTTCCATACGTTTGGACACGCACTTTGTAAAAGAGGAAGGCGGAGTGTGTACGGTGAAGTTTGAGGTGGCGGATTCTGGCATAGGCATTTCAAAAGAGCAACAGGCGAAGCTGTTCAACTCCTTCCAGCAGGCCGAGGGCGGTACCTCGCGCAAGTACGGCGGCACCGGGCTTGGGTTGGCCATATCGAAGCGGATAGTGGAGATGATGAATGGGAGGATATGGCTGGAGTCTGAGCCTGGGAGGGGGACGACGTTTGTGTTTACGGTGGAGTTGCGGCGGGGAGCCGGAGAAAAGAGCGTCGGGTTGCTGGACCCAAGCGTGAACTGGAAGAATCTGAGGATGCTGGCGATAGACGACGCGCCTGAGATACGGGAATATTTCGAGGATGTGGGGCGGGAATTTGGGATAGCGTGCGACACCGTGTCGAGTGGAAAAGAAGCGTTGGAACGACTTGAGAGCGGGAAAGAGTACGACATGTATTTTGTGGACTGGAAGATGCCCGGCCTTGACGGGATTGAGGTTGCGCGGCTGATAAAGGAGAGATGCGCGGAAAACAGCGTGGTGATCATGATATCGGCGATGGAGTGGAGCTTCATAGAGGGAGAGGCGAAAGAGGCGGGGGTGGACAAATTCCTGTCCAAGCCGTTGTTTCCATCTGCGATATTCGACTGCGTGAACGAATGTATGAGCAAGGAGGTGGAAAAGGATGCTGATTTGCTGTTGACGGAGGAGGCGGAGAGGTTTAAGGGGCGGCGAATACTGTTGGCGGAGGACGTGGAGATCAACCGGGAGATCGTGATGACATTGCTTGGGACGACGGGTCTTGCCATTGAGTGCGCGGAAAACGGAGTGGAGGCTGTCGAGATGTTCGCGGCCGCGCCGGAGCGGTATGACATGATATTCATGGACGTGCAGATGCCTGAAATGGACGGGTACGAGGCGACGAGGCGGATTAGGGCGATTGGAACGCCGAGTGCGCGAGAAACGCCGATAGTGGCGATGACTGCGAATGTGTTTCGGGAGGATGTGGAAAAGTGCGTGGCCGCCGGCATGAACGACCATGTAGGCAAGCCGTTGAACATCACGGAGGTGTTGGACATGTTGCGCAAATATCTGCCCTCCGCGCCACGCGCGCAAGAAAAAGAGCGCGACGAAGCGTGAACGCCCTGTGAGGGTTTCTCTGGAAACGCCACGCGCATGCCACGCGCGCTCCTTTTAATGAGTGGCAGATCGTCCCGCTGTCGGGAAGCGAGCGGACTATTTCACCGGAAAAGCGTTGAAGCCGGCTGCTTTCAAGCGGGCGAGGGTCATGGCGCTGTTTTCTCCGCCATGCGTCAATACAACCCAATAGGTCCGACCGTTCACCGTCTTCTTGCCGATTTCGGACTCAAAGCCCGCAATCTTGAGGTTTTTTACGAGTTCCATGGCGTTTTTTTCCACGCTGAATATTCCGGTTTGAAGCATACCGGTCTGAGATGAAAGCGGCGTTTCCTTCGCGCCGGAGGGCAGGAACTGCCAGAAGACGGATGGAAACGTACTTACCGTTTTTCCGTCTTTGATGGCAAGCGTTTCGGGGCTGTTCGGATATTCTGAAAACAACTTTGTTTTGTACTCGTTGGTTCCGCTTATTCTCCACGCTATATAATAGATGGAGGGTTTGTACTGCTCATAGGCGGAATCGGAAAGCAGAGCGACAAGCGGCGCAATATCAAATCTACGAAACGCCTCAATCGTCGCGGCAAGATAACGCGCCCTAGGGATGACAGCAGGGCTTTTCCCCGAAACAAGCGCCATTCTGACATTTGCGCTTGCCGCGTCAAACGCGCCCATAGCGACGAAGCAAGCGGCGGCCTCGATCAGCGCCGCGTCATCGCGGTTGTTTTTATCGGCCAAAGCGGCGTTTTGCCAAGCCGCCGCCGCCCGTTCCATGTCGCCCGCAAGGTAGAGCAATCGCGCCATTTGGGTATAAGCCGCCCTACGCTCGCTCGCCGAAGATGAAGACTCCGCTATTTTCTCAAGCCGCAACACCTCAACTTCCACGCTTTCCGTAAAACTATATTGTACAACAAAAAGCAAGAACAGAGCTGAGAACATCTTTACGGCGCTGTACCGTAGGAGCGCAACACTGCGGAGGCGCCCACGGATTCTGATGCAGGCGTCTTTTTTCATCAACATTATTCTTTTTTGCCAATATCACCGTCTGTTTCCGGCGCGGCAATGGACGGGGTTTCCGCACCCGCCGCGCCGGCCGACATTTTGGCGTTCTTTATCTTTCGCTTCTTACGCCTTTTGAAACGAGCGATGATGGAGAAAATTTCCGCGATTATCACGCCCGCCCCAAAAGCGAAAAAGGTGATGATATACGTATGTACGCCTTCAAACTTCACAAAGCCAAGAGACACGACGCCCCTCGTATCCTGATTGAGAATGATAAAAATCAAATAGATCAATAACACAATCACTATGCCTATTAATCGCCACATGTGCCTTTCAGCGGATCAGAATCCGCGTCTCCTTTGATCGAAATGTATTTCCCCGTAATAAAGAGAGCTTCGCTTCGGCGAATTCCCCTATGAGCGAAGAATCGCCGGGCGCCACAACCATCTCGTCTCGCTCAGTGCGGCAAATAAGTTCATCCTCGCTTTTACGGGAGACGCCCTCTATTAAAACGGTCGCTTCCGCGCCGATACGCGCCTGAAGCAATTCTACCGTATGTTGTTTCTGTAATGCAATAACTTGGGCAAGCCGTTTTTGTTTTATTGTGTCTGACACGCGATCCGGCAACGCATACGCCGCAGTTCCCTCGCGCGGATTGTAATGATACATATACGAGTAAAGAAATTTCACCTGTTCCATAAGGGCAAGCGTTTCTTCAGTGTCTTCTTCCGTCTCGCCGGGAAAACCGATGAGCAGATCGGTTGAAAGGCTTATGCCGGGCATCGCTTCCCGCAATTCCGCGACCAGATCGAGGTACCGCTCCCGTGTGTATGCGCGGTTCATGGCGGCAAGCGTCACATTGGATCCGTGCTGTACGCACAGGTGCAGGTGCCTGCAATACACGCGCCGTTCGGCCATAACCTGTATCGCTTTTGAGGAAAGGTCTTTTGGATGGCTCGACAGAAATCGCGCCCACCGGATCCTTCCATCTGTTTTTTCCATCTCATCGGCGACCATCTCAAGCAACGCGGGGAAATCAATTTTTTGTCTTTTCGACTCGTCTTCCCACAGATACGAGTTGACATTTTGTCCCAAGAGGGTGATTTCCCGTACGCCCCTCTCGGCCAACAGCCGAATTTCAGCGAGAATTGAAGCGGGATCGCGGGAAATTTCCCTGCCGCGCGTGTACGGGACGATGCAGTACGCGCAAAAATTGTTGCATCCATGCATGATTGGGATGAAGCTGCGGATACTTCCCGGTTCCGCATGAAACGCGGAAAAAGAAAACGCCGGTTTTTCACCGCATGCGACAATGCCGCCGCCAAAAGCGCCGCTCGCCACGCCTTTGGCGACGCTTTTTTCAACCGCCTCCAGAATCATGGGGAAAGTCGAACGCGCATCCGTACCCATAACGTAGTCCACAGCCGGCTCTTTTTCTTTAAGTGTTTCCCCCAATCGGGACGCCATGCACCCCGCGACTACCAGTGTAAATCCGGCGGGACGCTTTTTCTTTTCCGCGGCGTAGAGAGCAAGGCGGCCAAACACCCGCTGTTCGGCGGTGGCGCGCACCGAACAGGTGTTTATCACCACAAGATCCGCAACTTCGGCGGTGTCCGCAGCCTCCCAGCCACGCTCTTTCAACACCAGCGCAAGGGCAGCGGATTCCGCCGTGTTCATTTGACAACCGTAAGTTTCAAAAAAGTATTGCAACGCGATCTTTAAGACCTGGCTTTTAACCCTTTGAGAAATTTGAAGCCGTTCCAAACGCCTACACCCAGCAGGATGATCGCTCCCAACCCAAGAAAGGGTTTTGCCAAAAATCCGACAAACGGCAACTTTGACACCATGGTTAACGCCCCCACTCCTGTTACAATCGCGCCCGGCGCCTTGTCAGAAGGGTCTCTTGAAGCCAACGCGCATAGTCCAGCCACGCCGGCAATTGCTCCGGCGACAAAACCCGCAACCGGTGACAGACTTCCCAATATAAACAACCCTATGCCGCCGGCAATGCACCCTATCGCGGCGACGCCTCTTTTCGAAAAACTGCTCGCCGATTCGTACGGCGTTATATCATTGCTCACTATGATCCTCCTTTATAATGACAATGTTTATATTTCTGACATTTCCAACAGTATACTCTTTTTTGGAGAAAACGGCAAGTGAAAGCGCGGATACGACTGCGGCGACCCGCCTGTAGGTTTGCGAACCGTGGTTCGGCGAGGCCTGGATAGTACTATAAGAAAAGCCTCTTTTTAGACATCCCCGCTCATTGTCATATCCTGTATACCGGCAAACAAATAGAGTTGTCCAGAAGCTTCAGTTTCTGAACAAATTCACTTAAAAATTGCAAAATACGGAGTATTTTGCATGGACTTGTCCAATAACCAACCGGGTTGTAGTAGTTCCACCCTACAATACCGAATGTACTTTACGGTATAATTGCGATATTATATATGCCCTGCCGGGAGACGAAGGGAGAGAAAAATCACGGCGGCTACCGGGTGGCGGTCATAGGCCGGTATGAATGAGAGAGTTGTAAGTATCGCCGGTTGAAGAGACAGAGTACGAAGTCGAAAGG
>JAIRTS010000198.1 GCA_031254795.1 Treponema sp. | reverse complement strand
GGGTGGCCGCCACTAAGACCCCCCCAAATTTTGATAAATCTTCAGCGGTTTGCGATGGCGGGTTTGGACACACATGTCCGACCGGGGGGAACCCCCCCCCCCCCCGCCCGACACATGGGTCGTCTCGTTAAAAAACATGTTGAGCGTATCAGCGCCATTGTCCACAGTACACACGGAACCCAAGTAATACAGGGATGAATATTCGGTCAACCCGAGTCCAAAGGCATTGGTGGCGTTGTCCCGCCACCACATCCCCTTGTAATGGATGCCGTAGCGAAGCGCCGGAATGCTGACGCGGAACAGCGCGTAGCGAAAGAGGATGTCAAAGTCGAAACTTTCAAGGAAGTTTTCCGTTTCCAAGTGAAACTCTTCCATGTATTGTTTGTTAAACCTGCCGGCAAGATTCTGTACCGTCACATTTGGGATGCCTTTGAACACGGTTGGGTCCGAGACAAAGCGCATATTGGTCAAGGCCGGATCCGTTATTGAGACGCGGCCGCCCGCTTCGCCAAACAACTTCGGCAGGACAGTGAGCGCCTCGTTGGCCTTGTCGGATAAAAGCTCGTTTGCCCGCGCGTTTATCTTCTGCGGCGTGTAGTCATAGCCGCCGTATATGGGGAGCAGTCCGGTTACCGTACAATTGCCAAAAGAAATCGTATTAGGATACCAGATAAAACCATCATAGAGTTCCCGCAGTTCGGGCGCCTCTTCCAACGCCATGTTCATAGCGACGCCTAATGCGCGGTCGAGGAACATGATGAAGGTATTGGCGCCGGTTTTGGTGAAAGGGAATACGGTGTCCGTACTTGCGGCGTATTCCCGCGCGGTTTGCCGCATCTCTTTCAATTCCGCGCCCAGCGTGAACATCGTTATAATACTCATCGCGGTTATCGCAAGGGCGACAGCGTTATAAACGCCCGCTAGGACTTTCAGTTGTTTGACAAAAACAAAGACAATGGGAACAGCCACCGCGACGGCTAAGGCGGCGGCGTTCGTCCACAGGGGAAACGCCCGGCTTATAAGCTCCGGCTGTTCGATTTTGAAGGCGGTCGTCATAACGCCATAGGACGCGCTCAGGGCAAACACACAAATCAGCGATAAAAGCGTGGTTATCGCGGCGCCGGCGGCGATAATCTTTCGTATATCGGCGTTCGCAAACGCCCATACGACGCCCGGAATAAGCAGGCACACGACAAAACTTTGCAGGAAGGTTCTTGCGATATACTGAATCGGAGACGCAAAGTCAGACACCTCCGACGCTATGACTTGGACGGGAAGAAGCAGTCCCATAAGCAAAAAAAGCGCCGCGCATGATGAGAAGAAAAGGAGGCGCGCGTCTTTTTCCGGTACCTGAAATCGCCGCACCATCTTCACAACCTGCTTCCATACAAAAGGAACGGCTATGATCCCCACGCCAAGCCCCGCTATCATAAACTTGTAGCGGTCAAGGTTGAAGCGTCCCCCCAATGCGCCGGCGGCGAGCGCAAGTCCGATGATGCTTGCGATTGCCTGAAGCGCCAAAGACGGACGTTTCAATGTCGCGGACGCCACGTTTTTTCCCAAAGAAAAGACATTGTTGCACGTCCAATACAGCACGAGTCCCGATGGCGAATTATAGAGCAACACGAGAAAAATGATCGCCATGCCGTAAAGCTGCGCTTTTTCGCGAGTTCCCATATCTTTTGCATACACCATCGCGGACAGCAGATTTACAACGGTCATCAACAGCGGCATTACATTAATGGAAACATCATGTATGACAAGCAAATGATCCGCTTCGCCCAGATTCCGCAAAAAATAAAACGATTTTCCCGCCAAACTCGGCGTATGCGATAAAAACCAATACGCCGCAAGAAAGAACGGAATTTGCAACAACAAACCCACGCTTGAACGCAACGCGGAGAGGGGAGAGTAATGCATTTGCCGGTAATACGTGTTGATGATCATCTGGCGTTCATCGCCCTTGAACACGGCCCGTATATCGTCAAGTTTGCGTTTCATGCGCTTTTGCATGAGGCGCTCCTCATGCTGCCACCGGTCCGCGACCGTGTAAATTGGAAGCAAAAGGGTGTTTACACAAACGCTCACCGCGACAACGGCAAGTCCATTTGCGTCAAGTATTTTCTTGAAAAGAACAAAAAGGAATTCAATCAACGCTCTCGGGAACCAGATGACCAACGTCCAGAGTATATCAGCAAGATTCATAGTGTCTCTTTATATAATTACTAGCGGAGCGCTATTTATATGCTTCCGAAATAGCCATAAATTCGTCCTGAATGTCAAACAGCACTTTGGTGAGCACGGGATCGAATTGGGAGCCGCTCCCATCGGTGATAATTTTGATCGCGTCCTCATAGGAAAAAGCCGCTTTGTACACACGGGCGCACACCAACGCGTCGTATACGTCGGCGACCGAGGCGATGCGCGCCGCAAGCGGTATGTCGTAACCGCTGACGCCGCACGGGTACCCCTTGCCGTCGAAGCGCTCGTGATGGCAATAGGCGATGTCGCGGCAGTGTTGCAGATATATGCCGTCGTGATTTCTCAGCATGGATTCGACTATTTTTTTCCCAAGCGTCGTGTGGGTCTTCATAATTTCGAATTCATCGGGATCGAGCTTTCCGGGCTTCAACAGTATCTTGTCCGGTATGCCTATTTTCCCCACATCATGAAGGGCGACCGACTTTATGATGATATCAGGATCGAGTATTTCAAGCTGATAGGCGTATTCCACATACTTCGACGATCTGCCCATAATCTGATCGATGAGCGCCTCGGAATAAAGTTGCACCCGCTTGACGTGGCTGCCTGATTCAAGATTGCGGTATTCGATAATGTTCGCCATAGCCTGAAGCATGACATCCATCGATCCCATTATCTCGGCGGTTTTTTCCAGCACCAGTTCCTCAAGATGATCGCTGTAGTTTTTAAGCTCTATCTGGTTCTTAACCCTCAGCCTCACCACATCGGGATTCGGCGGCTTGGAAATATAGTCAACCGCGCCCGCGGCAAGAGCCTTGCTTTCCTCTTTGTCCGCCGTGATGAAAATAACCGGTATGCGTTTAAGCGAATCATCCGCCTTTATGTTTTTAAGCGTCTCAAAACCGCCCATCTTACGCATCTGCACATCAAGTAGGATGACTTTTGGGAGAACCTTGCTGTGCCACAATATGTCGAGCGCTTCTGTTCCGTCGTTCGCTGTGATGACAGTATACTCGTCTTCGAGTATGCCTTCAAGCAACATCACGTTGATTTCTTCATCATCAACGACCAAGACGGAAGGTCTTGTTGTATTATCCATGAATGGCTAAAACCTCATCAATGGCTTTTTGCGTTTCATTAAAGCAAGCGGTTATATCGGCGACAGCGTCTGCGTCAACCACTTTATTCTTTAGTTGCGCGTCAAGCGCAGTCGCTTTTTCGTAGAGCGCGGTAAAGGATAGGTTGCCGCTTAAGCCTTTGAGCGTATGAGCGCACGTCTCGGCTTTCTCGTAATCTTTTTCCTCAATGAAGCGCAACAATTCGGTGAGATTTGTTTCATTCTTGAATTTAGTGAGCAATTTCACATACAACTTTTTGTTGTTCATCACTCGCTTCAACCCTTCTTCCTGATTAACATAGACAGCAACCATATTTCCCTCCAAGGCATGAATATGCTATTTTTTCCATAGGTTTCTTTTTCAACATGCGCCGCCATCCGCGTCGTTATCTGGACGCGCCGTCGGACGGCGAATTGTGAAAAATCCTATATCACCATAACAATACCATATAGCCTAAAATTTTACAAGAGCGTTTTTGCCGCCAACGCGGCGACGCCGACACGACGCGAAGTTCTTCCGGCGATAGAAGAAGTATAGTACACTGTCGATGATTTGTCAATGAAATTTCGTCTGAAAAGCAAGGCGCGAAAGGCGTTCCGCAATGGGATGTGTTGATTTTTTTTCTTCTCTGTAATAAAGTACATCGCATGGGAATAATAGACCGTCTGAGTGATGTCATCAGAAGTTACTTTAATGAGGATGCGTTCAACTACGAAAAAAAAGGCCGGGCGTACGGCGTTGATTCCGATCTTGAAGCCGCCTATGAGGAATTGAACGAATTCCTCGGGCGCGGAGAGACGCGCGGCGCGTCACATGATTTTGGCGCTCAAAGCGGCGCCGGTTTTGGAGGACAATTCCGCAACGCTCACACGGCGGCCGATCCCAACGCTACGCCCGAAGCCTTGCGGCCGGCTTTTGCGGAATTGGGCGTCCCGTTCGGCGCGGATCCGGAGGCGTGCAAGACCGCGTATAAAAAGCTGCTTAAAATCCACCATCCTGATCGTCATGCGGGACATGTTGAAAATATGCGGAAAGCCACCGAGAAATCAGCGCGCATCAACGCCGCGTATGAAAAAATTGAGCGGTGGCGGTCCACCGGAACGGTGTAAGCCGTCCCGCATTGACAACACCGGTTCATCTCGTTCACGTATACTCTACCGTAGGTACATGAAAACAGCGGATTTTACCTTTGACCTTCCCGAACGCCTCATTGCCCAGTGCCCGGTCGCGGAACGCGGCGCGAGCCGCCTTATGACGCTTGATCGCGCCTCGCGTGAAAAGCGGCGTCTGCATGTCGCGGACTTGCCGGACATTCTTGACGCGGGCGACCTTCTCGTGTTCAACAACTCGCGGGTGCGCAAAGCGCGGCTTTTAGGCGTTTCGCTTGACACCGACGCGCATGTGGAATTTCTCCTGCTCAAACGCCTTGACGAATACTCATGGCAGGCCATGGCGTCCCGTTCAAGGCGCAGGCGAATAGGAAGCCGCTGTCTGTTCGCCGACGGGACGCGGGCGGAAATCGCCGGTTCGGACGGGGAGCGCCGCGTCCTTCGCTTTGACCCGCCGATTGATGACGCGTGGCTTGACGCGCATGGGCATATTCCGCTTCCGCCGTACATTAAACGTCCTGACGCGCCGGAAGACGGCGACCGCTACCAGACCGTGTACGCAAAAAGCGTCGGTTCCGCGGCGGCTCCGACAGCCGGACTGCACTTTACCGAAGCGTTGCTTGCGCGGCTCAAGGAACGGGGGATTGAAACGGCGTTTATCACGCTTCATGTGGGGCCGGGAACCTTCCTGCCGGTTCGGACGGAACATATAGAGGATCACACGATGCACGAGGAGGTCTTCGCCATAGATGAGGACACGGCTTTCGCAGTTGAACGCGCGAAAGCCGAAGGCCGGCGCGTCATTGCCGTTGGAACGACCAGCGTACGCGCCCTTGAATCCGCGTGGAAGGATGGACGCCTTGCGCGGGGAGAGGGGGCGACATCAATTTTTATATATCCCGGGTATGAATTCAAGGTGGTGGAGGGAATTTTCACCAATTTTCATACGCCAAAGTCCTCCTTGCTCATGCTGGTTTCAGCGTTTGCGGGCAGGGACTTTATTCTGGAGAGTTATTGCGAGGCGATCCGGCATGAATTCCGTTTTTTCAGCTACGGGGACGCCATGCTCCTGCTGTAAACGCCCGCGCGGAAATAACATGCCCAATTTGGGAAAGCCTCTCTTTTCTTCTTATACAAAGGCTATTTCAAAAACTGACGTTGAAAAACAGCCACTAACGTCCAAACGCTCTGTTATGTCAGGGTCGCCAGCAGTATCGCCTTGATGGTGTGCTTGCGGTTTTCCGCCTGATCCCACGCGCGGCTTTGCAGGCCGTCAATCACATCTGCGGCGACTTCCTCGCCCTTCACCGCCGGAAGACAGTGCAGGAAAATGGCGTCCTTTCTGCCGGTCATGTCCATGAGCGTCTGGTTGACCTGGTAGGGTTTTAGCAACGCCCGGCGTTCTTCCACCTTCGCCTCTTCGCCCATCGAAACCCACACATCCGTATAAAGAGCGTCCGCGCCCGCGACTCCGGCAAGATCGTCACTGACGGTTATCAACGCGCCGCTTCGTTGCGCCAGGGGCGCGCATATTTTGAGCAATCCCGGATCCGGAGACAACGACTTTGGAGTGATGATGGAAAAATTGACGCCGAGTTGCGCGGAGATCACGAGGAGTGAACGGGCTACGTTGTTGCGCCCGTCTCCCACAAAGCACAGTTTTTTGCCCTTGCATTCGCCGAAGCTTTCTTCCAGAGTGAGAATATCGGCGAGCGCCTGAGTGGGATGGAACGCGTCCGTCAGCCCGTTGTATACCGGCGCGCCCGAATAGCTTGCCAGCGTTTCCACTGTGGACTGCTTGAACCCCCTGAATTGTATGGCGCTGAACATGCGTCCCAGCACTCGCGCCGTATCTTCAATGGATTCCTTCGCCCCGAGTTGAATGTCTGCGGTTGAAAGAAACACCGGATGCCCGCCCTCCTCACCGAACGCGGTCTCAAACGCGCATCTTGTGCGGGTGGAACGTTTTTCAAAAAGCAAGGCAAGCGTTTTGCCCTTAAAGCGTTCATGGACAACGTTCTTTTCGCGCTTCACTTGTTTCGACACGTCCAAAATATAGCAAATTTCCTCCGGCGTGTAATCAAGCCACGTCAACAGTGACCGGCCTTTTAAGGCGGCTTGCAAGGTTTCCTGTATACTCATGGAAACAAGTATAGGAGATGCCGTGCGTTTTTTCAAGGGGAAGAGACGCGCCGGAGACAATTCCGGTTTCAAAAAACATGATAAACCCTGAGCGGCCAAGGAAAACGCTTCTACGCGCAAACGGGCATTGATTTGCATGGGTATTAACGTTGTTAGGCGTGGGACAAACGAAAGATAGTGAGAAATACCAGAAAGAACATTCGGAATATTAAGGGAACCTTTGGCTCGCGCTCTATGGCGGTTCAAATCAGTGACGCAAACAAAAGATGGCGGCGACCTTTTCGCAACAGAGATTGTCTCAAGGAGCAGATGCTTTGCCATGACCGGCATAAGCCACCGTTCACTTCACAGCGGCCACGCTTTATCGGGCACCCCTTGACGCAGAAGAGGGAAAACGCCACAGTCAACAAGTAAAGGGCTAGACACCCTCTCAAAGTCGCGGTAAACCGGAAGCGGGAGGGCGTCATGGGGAAAAGAACTGTTTTGAAACGGCCCGAAATTTGTCGGGAAAGGCGGACTATGAAAGCCGCTCAAAGAAACGAACACAGGATTTCAGCCGGGATCGTGAAACGCCGTTCAA
>JAIRTS010000150.1 GCA_031254795.1 Treponema sp. | reverse complement strand
TATAACCGTTTACTATTCTGTCGGTAAGCGTAAATCTGCTTGTCTCATTCCAGTATCCCTTGTCTTTATCGAAAGACATTCCTTGCAGAGTCATTAAATACTCGCCCATTGTTTGCTGGTGTTTGTCATTGGATAAGTTTTTCAAAGAATCCGCGTAATGTGAAAACACGCCGTTTGCCATAATAAGGCTTAACGCCCTTTCTTCGCCAAGAATTTGAACCAATGATTGCCCCATTGTTTTAGCGTTCTTCATGGTTATTACTTTTGAACTAACCTTTTCCCATTTTCCGTCTTCGCCTCTGTCCTGATATTCGATGATTAAATCTTTTTCTTATCCCATTCCAGTACGTGCGTTCCATCGCTCTTGCTGATTAACTTCCAATAATCCGCGCTTGAATCGTAGGCGTCTCCTGCATACATATAGAATTGGTTTAGATCGCCACCTGATTTAAAATATGCGTTTATATCATTTATAATTTGCGAGTCGTTTCCAAAACTTCGTTCATCTTGCGCCATTCTAATTGCCACTTTCGTATGGCCTAAAACCGCCAGCTTTGTCTCGATATCATTGTTCATATCTACGCTTCCATTCCGGTACGCTTCGTGTCCCAAAATTATACCTTGAAGCATTTGTCCTTCTATCGACAGGGAATCCGAGTAGCCTGTCAGGTTGACGACCCGTTTTCCATCCTCAAGCTCGGTTTTTGCGCGGTACAATGCGCTTTCTTCATTCTCGCCTATGCTGATAGCGGTCTTTCCCTTAAATAAATTTGATAAAAGCGTTTTTTGCGTTTCATCGCCGTACCCGTATTGGGCGTGGAGGCTGACCGCGCTCTTGAACTTGTGGGTTTTGACATACTTCTCAATATTTAAATTTATATTTATAACGTCCATACTCCGAATCACAGAGGCGATTGCTCCCATGCTCATATCCATTCCGCCGTTACCCACACTCATTTTAGCGCCGTTTTTACCCAAATTCAACTCTAAAAGCCCCATACTGAGGGGTTTTGTGAAAAATCTCCAATATTGAGCAGATTGAGTGAGAAATCTCCAGTGAGGGTATAATTGACGCCTTCACCAGTCACGCTTCCAAGTGTTTGATGGAATTTTGCGACATCTGATTCGTTCTGGATGGAAAAACCTAGCAGCTTTTCACCCATGTCGTCCGTATTCAGATACGATAATACGCTGGTTGTAAAGGCACCCGTCATACCGATTGCCGCGCCAATAAGACTGCTTGTCATGTTTTGACTGTACGCGGCGTTTGAAAATCCAATGCCCGTACTATCGCTATAGGTGATGGCGTTTAAGGGACTGGTTGCGATGCCGGAGACGACATTTTGAGTTCCGGTCATCAGAGTCTGTGTCAAAACTCTGTCGAAGCCGGGTGCGGCTTTTGAAACGGCTATAGAGGCAATCCCGTTTGACGCATTGAATGTGGCGCCGATTGTCGAGCTTGCCACGGATACAAGAGCTTTTTTCCCAAATCAACCATTGTTTCGGTCACACTTTTATAACCGGCGGCTACGTCCAGAAAACCGAATGCAATATCATCAACCATGCTAATTGCCACGGCATCCAGTCCGGCGATGAGAATCGCGCTTACGGCTCCACCCGCGCCAAAAGTTGCGACTGACGTGACGGCAGTTGCCGCAAGCTCTCCGACGTTTCGGAGCGATGGCACTTCAAAGAAACTGCCGCGTGAGTCCCATATTGGTTTTCCCATATCGCGGCATTTATCGCCTATATGCCTTTGCTTTCCTTAAACTGCCAATATATGAAGCTGGAGAGAAGCCATCCCTGTTCGCCTGAACCGCTTCCTTCTTCAAACATGCTGTTCTTTCCTTTGTACGGATCCGCACTTTTTTTATTACCGGCGCGTTTCCTATTCATGTACCGAATAGCCCTTTTTCAGACGAGTCTGAGCCAAATATCTCATTGCGCTTGTCTTGTATTTTCTTATATATATTGTTTATCAATATCTGAACCGTAAATGAGTCCAGATCGTCAAGACTTTCTGGAGATAAATCTGTTTGTATCTCAATGACAGGCATTTGGTAGTCATGGTACCTCTCTACATGCGCCGTCTCTGTGATGACGGGATCAAAAAAAGTGGAATGAACCAGTACGTCTTCGATATAGACATGTCCGTTCTTATTCTATTGCCCATAGGTGACAAAGGTGTCATCCATACTTTTTCGGAAATTGACATTGGCTTCCAACACATTTCGCGTCGATTCCGCGACAGCGTTGTCATCGGTGCTTCTAACGTTTGCCGCTAGGCGTTTCGTTTCACGTTCCACAATCTCCGTGTTGGTTTCGTAAACAAGACGGTGGACAGTCACTCTGACCATTCCAGCATTCCATGTATTTACGCTGCGGACGACGGTACGGACATTGGTCGCAATAGATCCAAAACTGTCATTTAGAACGTCTAACGCCTGCTCCATATTGACAACTCCGGCTTGCGCTTCCGCGTCCGCCTGTACGGTCAGTATGGGAATGCCGGTGTCAAAAATGCGTGACATAGCGTTCGTCCCCGCGCCTACAAGTGCAAGCATAGCACCGCTCGCCGCATTGTTCGCGGCTTCTGTGGCGCGTTCAAATACGCCGCTTGCCATGCGTCGTTATTTTTTTTGTATTCTTCTTCAAAATTTTTTACCCATTGATTATAGTTTTCCATGAAGCGTTCGCCCGTTTGCTCCCAATCCGTTCTGCCTCGCTCCTGAATTAACGCGGCGGTTTCCAGCAATGTTTTCGCTTTTTGCCGCAGATTGAAAGTTTGCCGCGTCCATTCCACTTCACGCGCTTCAAGTTCCGCTGTATAGTGCTGGTTGTAGGCGCGTGTGATGAAGTTCGCGTATTCTTCAGCGATGTACGTTTCCGTACGGTAATTGTCGTCATTAAGCGTATGTGAGAGGGCGTTTTTTATATTTTTCAAGTGTACTTTTCAGATAAAACCTAACACATCAGGTTTTGTCTGAGCATTCCCGGTGCGCGGAAAAAGAAATCCGCAGTCCGCTTAGCCATCACGCCGGATTTACCCAGTAACGCCGTCAAGTGGCGTCATTTCGCCCCCAGTTGTCCAGTTTCCGATGCGAGGTCTTTTTGACGATGCCGAAAATTTCGGCGGTTCTGCTCTTGTTCCCTTGATACGCCGCAAGGGTGTCCCGAATCACGAGTTAATAATGAAGAAAAAAATGTCAGGTGGAAAGCGGAATAGGGAGCGGCGGACGCGCCGTACAGGAACGCCTGTTTCTCAACCATATTCGCGATGGGAGACATCGCAGTTTTTCTCAGCATATACACGGGATGTCGGTATTTGCGCCAAGCGCGTGCGCCGTGTATATAGTCGTTCTACTTAATAAGACTTAACACCAGTAACTGTAAATTGCGATCTGAAGTAAATCACAAAACGGGGCGGTATCGCGTAAAGCCCGTTTCATATTCGCCCAGTCTTTTTC
>JAIRTS010000136.1 GCA_031254795.1 Treponema sp. | reverse complement strand
GATGGGAATGAGTCTCCGAATGTATCTGGAAGACCTGCGCTTGAAAACCGCTATGGAGTTGCTTTTCAAGGAGCAGTTGAGCGTTAAGGAGACCGCCAGCCTCTGTGGGTATATGATGTCAATTATTTTTGCCGCCTTTTCAGGAAACGCTACGGGATTTCATCGGGAAAATACCGGGAGAAGGATATCCAGTAACCTTTAAAGGAACGAACCACCACTCGAGCCAGCCGCCCTTTATGCTGGATAGCAGGAGGTGGGCGCTTACATTCTGAACTCAGATCCCAGATACACTTCCCTCACCATCTCGTTGGCTAGGATGACGTCTTTGTCCCCGCGAGCGACGATGGTACCGGTGTTGATAATGAAGGCTTCTGTGGTGATTTCAAGCGTGTCCCGCACGTTGTGATCCGTGATAAGCACGCCGATTCCCTTTTTCGCAAGCCGCCTGATTATCCGCTTGATTTCATAAACGGCGATAGGGTCTATGCCTGCAAACGGTTCGTCAAGAAGCAGGAATTTAGGCTCAGTCGCCAGAGCGCGGGCTATTTCAGTGCGGCGGCGTTCTCCGCCGGAAAGCGTATGCCCGGGCTGCTTTCGCAAGCGCTTGATGCCAAACTCTTCAAGAAGCTCTTCAAGCCGCACCCGTTTTTGCCGGTAGTTGATGTCTCGCCTGCTCTCCAGAATAGCCCAAATGTTCTGCTCAACCGTAAGTTTACGAAAAATGGACGCCTCCTGCGGCAAGTACGCGATGCCCTGACGCGCCCGTTTGTACATCGGCTTGCGGGTGATGTCAATCCCATCCATCGTAACTTTGCCTTGCGTAGGGCGATAAAACCCCACTATCATGTAGAATGTCGTGGTTTTTCCCGCGCCGTTCGGTCCCAAAAGCCCCACCACCTGCCCGTTGTACATGGAAAAGTCTATCCCATGCACCACTTCCTTTTTTCCAAATCGTTTGTGCAGGTTGTGCACCGCGAGCGTGTGGGAGCCAATCGGCGCAAATGTCTCTTCTTCAGGCTCCATCTCAGGTTCGCCGCCGGCAATCCATATATATGTCGTCTCCGCGTCCGGTATAAAACGGTCGGCGATGAGAACGGGCTTGACCGGCGCGGCGCCTCTTGGTGGAGTCGCCGACTCTTCGTCAAGAGCCGTTATATATATATGCGTGATGTCGCCAAGAGGCTCCTTCGATTCCATATCGACGTCTACGCTGAAACGCTCACTCTTCTTTTATAGAACCGGACACCGAGCCTTCCATCGTAACATCATCGGTGTCAAGATCAACGCGGATACGATCCGCGCGGAATTCGTCCTGTTTCTTAAAAACAACGGGAAAACCGGAAAGATCGAGTTGCTTTTCTTTGCGCCGGTACACCGCGTATTGGGAGCGGCATACCAGATCGTCCTTGAACAATCTGACCTCCACCTGAAAAATCGTAACCTCTTTTTCATCATCATACTCAATGAACCTGCCCTTAGCGACAATCGAATTTTTTCTATCCTCAAGCGAGGCGTTGCCCTCAAGCCGCGCAATCTTCAACTTTCGGTCATAGCGCAACCTGTCGGTCTGAAAAAAAATCTCTTTTTCCTGCTCCTGCCCCCATACATTGCCGGTACAATCAATAAACTCGTTGTTCTCTCCAAAAATCTCAATTCTGGACGCCTTCAACACCAGATTATCCGAATGCACCTCAGCGTTTCCGGTTAAAATGATCGTTTCCTTTCCCGTAGCGCGTCCTCCGCTCATTTGATCCGCTCTGAATGTGAATGTATCCGCGCCTAGCGGCGCGATAGAAACCGCAAAGGCGGCGAGAAAGAATATACAAACGTTTCGTCCGTTTCGTCCAATTTTTCCCCGCAATGCGGGCAACCCCCAAAATCGCGTGGCAGATGTTTTACACACGCTTCCTTCGCTCATTGTTCATCCTCCTCAAAGTACACGCCCTGTATCCCGCCGTCAAATGTAAAAATCTGCTCTCTGGCATTGGCGGAAAAACCCTTTCCCGAAAAAGACGTTCCATCGGAACGCTCGATCCGCACCTCATCCTCTTTTCCCGCAGAAATGGCGCGACTCTTATCCTCCCAAAACAGTGTATTCGTGGTAATGGAAATATCATCGGAGATGACGTCTATGCGGATGCCATCCCGCATTTGAATGTTTCCGGTGTCAATCTCAATATGAGCCGCGCCCACATTGCCTTGTACATTCACCTCTTCCCCATGATTTTGAAACTGTTCAAACTCAAATTCCTGCACGCTCATAATCTGTTTTTTTTCATACCGCTCCGCTGTATCCGCCTTAAACCTCACAATCGGGTCGCCATTCCTCACCCGCACATATTCAACCTCATTCATAATGAGATCCGGCTGCTCGCTTTCTTCTATCGCCGCGACGCCGTAATCAAAGGAACAGGCGAACAAGAGCAGAGGGATCAGGCAGCAGAACGCTCCACGTTCACGCGATTTTTTTTTATAATGCGCCATCTCCTCATTCTCCGGCTTTTCTGTCTCGCACTGCGGCTATAAAGTCCCTGAACAGCGGGTTTGCCGAAGTGGGCTTGGACTTAAATTCGGGATGGAACTGTACGCCCAAACCCCACGGGTGATCGGGCCACTCAACACATTCGACCAAACTTCCGTCCGGCGTAAACGCCGTCAGTTTAAGCCCGGACGCGGACATATCTTCGCGGTACCGGTTTGAAAACTCGTAGCGGTGCCGGTGCCGCTCCCAAATACGCTTTCCCTTGTAGGCGGCGAAAATCAGGCTCCCCTCAACCGCGATGGACTCGCTTTTTCCAAGCCGCATGGTGCCGCCGTAGTTCTTCACATCAACCTGCTCTTCCAGCAGGTCCACCACCGGATGTTTGGCGTTTTGCTCGAATTCCGTGGAGTCGGCGTCCTTGAAACCAAGCACATTGCGCCCCCAGTCTATCACCATTATCTGCATGCCCAGACAGATTCCCAGATACGGCGCCTTGTGTACACGCGCCCACCGCGCTGCGTTTATCATGCCGTTGACGCCTCGCTGCCCAAAGCCGCCGGGAACCAGAACGCCGTCAACTCCGCCTCCCTCAGCGCCGGCGCCTAGGATGCCGTCAACTGCGGCGGGATCTTGCAGGCGGGAAGGGTCCACTTTCACCAACTCAACCTCCACGTGGGCTTCAAGCCCCGCATGAAAGAGCGCCTCGTACACGGACTTATATGCGTCATGCAGTTCCATATACTTTCCAACCACACCGACACGCACTTTACCCGCGCGAGCCTTGAAGTCGTCCATCACTTTGTGCCACGGCTTCAACTCGGAATGGCGGATCGCCACTCCGAGTTTTTTCAGCGCAACTTGATCCATTTTCTGCTCGTAGAACACAAGGGGGATGGCGTATATTGTGGTATTAATATTGTAAGAGGTGAAAACCGCTCCGGTTTCCACATTGGTAAAAAGCGCTATTTTCTTCCGCATAGCTTCGTCAAGCGGCACTGGAGCGCGGCAAATGAGAATGTCCGGCTGTATCCCCGTTTCCTGCATAGCCTTCACCGAATGTTGCGTGGGCTTTGTTTTAAGCTCGCCTTCGCCCACCTCTGGAATAAGCGTCAAGTGTACGGACAGCGCGTTCTCCTTGCCGTATTCGTGAATAAGTTGCCTCGCGGCTTCCAGAAACGGGATCGATTCGATGTCGCCGACGGTTCCGCCGATCTCCACGATCACCACATCAACATCTTGATCCGAAGCCGCGAGTATCCGGCGCTTGATCTCATCGGTTATATGCGGGATCACCTGCACGCAACGTCCAAGGTACTGCCCTTCCCGCTCCTTCCGTAACACGGAATCGTAAATTTGTCCGGTTGTAATGGAATTCGCCCGGTAGAGCGGACTGTTCGTAAAACGCGCGTAATTCCCCAAATCAAGATCAGTCTCCGCCCCGTCATCGGTAACGTAGACCTCTCCATGCTGATACGGGTTCATGGTGCCAGCGTCCACGTTGATATACGGATCGCATTTTACCATGCAGACATTAAGTCCCCGACACTCAAGCAAAGCTCCCAAAGAAGACGCGGCAACGCCTTTTCCAAGGCTGGAACATACGCCGCCAGAGACAAAAATAAACTTATTCATGTTCTAGTATTATGCCAAGAGAGAAGCGGATTGACAAGTCCTCCGCGCCGGATATGGCGTCAGATAGTTTTCATTCATTAAAGTACACGAAAGCGATTTTTTGACATTGACAATTTTTAAATAGTAGCTTATGATTACTTATCATGGCAGACACAATATTTTTAAGCAATGCCGATTTTGAACAATATCGCGCGCTCATTTACAATGAGAGTGGCATTCACTTTACGCCGACAAATCGTTCCATCTTGGAAAGCCGGCTTAAAGACCGGTTGCGGGGAAAAAGCATTGATGTACGGACGTACTACAATACCATCTCCAAAGACAAGGAGGAGATGAAAAGCTTTCTTGATTCAATCACAACGAATTTGACGCGCTTCTTTCGCAACCAAGCCCACTTTGATGTGTTGGAGCGCCATATAGTGCCTGAACTGATGAAATTGAAAAAAACGCTCGGCAATACGACCATCAAGATATGGAGCGCGGGTTGTTCAACCGGAGAAGAGCCATACACCTTGGCAATGTTGATGAGTCAGATATTGCCCCCTCCATGGAAGTTTGAAATAGTCGCCAGTGATATAAGCTTAAAATGCCTTATGACCGCAAAAGAAGGTTTCTACGCGGACAGCCGTATTGTAGGCGTACCCGACAATTACCTGCACAAATTTTTTGACAAAGTGAGTGGAGGCTACAAAATTAAACACGATCTGATGTCTAAGGTGCGCTTTGATTACCATAACCTTAAAAATGATTCGGGCTTGCATAACTTGGACATTGTGTTTTGCCGTAATGTTATTATTTACTTTGATGAAGCCGCGCAAACGGCGGTAATAAAGCGTTTCTGGGATGCGATGGCGCCAAAATCATTCCTGCTTATCGGACACTCGGAATCGCTGTTCGGTATGGATACAAAATTTGAATTTGTAAAAACCCAATGGTCGACATTTTACAAAAAATGGATATAGTGTGGTTTCAGTTCATGGTTAATTGTGTATGCGAAAAGGCGTGTAAGCAGGGAGTTATAATATATGGCTGATGATATTAACGTTTTGATTGTTGATGATTCCGCGTTGATGCGGAATCTGATAGGACGTATGATAGAAAGTACGCCGGGACTCGTAGTGGCGGACAAGGCGATGAACGGTAAATTCGCGCTTCAAAAAATCCCTCGCGTCAACCCCGATGTTATCGTGCTTGATCTTGAAATGCCGGAAATGAGCGGCATTGAATTTCTGAAAGAGCGCAGAAAGCAAGGCATCAAAATACCAGTTGTTATTCTTTCGTCAATCGCGGCTCGCGGCGCGGAAATTACCATGGAAGCGCTTTCGCTCGGCGCGAGCGACTTTATTCAAAAACCATCAGGCTCCATTTCTGATGACATTCACACGGTGAAAGATTCCCTTACCAGCATGCTTTTGGGCTATGGCGGACAGTACCGTAGAAAACAGGGCAAAAAAGCGACGCCCGTTGATTATACGGGAAAACCGTCCGCAAAGGCTGGAGGATCGTCGTTGGCAGGAAGCGCCCAATCGCAATCTTTCATTAAGTCTGCGGATGGCTTTGCTATGCCGCATGGCATGGTGAAGTCGCGTCAGCCCTTGCGCAAACCGGGCAAAACCGACATTATCGCCATAGGCATTTCAACCGGCGGGCCGGACGCGCTCCGGCTTGTGTTCTCAAACCTTGACGCGGACCTCAAGACGCCGATTGTGGTTGTTCAGCACATGCCCCCGGGCTTCACCCTTGAGTTCGCGCGGAGCCTTGACCGTGTTTGCCCTCTTGAAGTCAAAGAAGCCGAAGAAGGCGACGCCATCCGCCCCGGGCGCGCCCTCATCGCCCAGGGCAACAAACATCTTGAGGTGGAAAAGCAACCCCAAGGCGCCATCGTTCGCCTTACCGACGCTCCCCTTGTCAGCGGGCATCGTCCCTCGGCTGATGTGCTTTTCGCGTCAGTCGCCAAATGGTACGGCAACCACGCGCTTGGCGTCATTATGACCGGCATGGGGCGGGACGGCGCCGAACAAATCGGCGAAATCTACAAAGAAGGCGGGCTTACCTTGGGCCAGGACGAAGCCTCCGCCGTCGTGTACGGCATGCCCCGCGTCGCGTTTGAACTAGGCCATATACAAGAGCAGGTGCCCCTTCAAAACATGGCGCGTAGAATTTGCGATTTAGCGAAAACGCCGCGCTAGAAGCCGTCTCACAGAGTGATCAACGGATATCCTTCGTCTTCGCCGGAGGATGTATTGGAATGCGCGGATGCAAGCCTTCGGCCGGGAGCTTATTCCGGACGTAGGCGCCAGTGTCCATCTATTTTTTCACATGACGAAATAGGCGCGTCAAGTTGGCTGCC
>JAIRTS010000119.1 GCA_031254795.1 Treponema sp. | reverse complement strand
AAGGCTTGAGGGAGCGGTTTAATATGAAAAGTTCCGGAGAATCTGTATATTGCCTCGCCTGTTTTTCAGGGCATGAGCGTACAGTGGAGGATTTCATTAAACAATCCGGTTACAAGGTGATATCAGCTATTGCGGAACGGCATGTTGTAAAGCATGGGAAGCGATGCAAAGAGTTCCGCTCTCTGTTGCCAGGATATGTCTTTATGGTCAGTGATGAATCGCCCGCATGGGATGTTTTAATTCGTTTTCGGTATATCAGCCGTCTGTTGCGATATGGAGACGGCAATATGTGTCTGCGCGGCGGCGATTTGAAGTTTGCCCATTGGCTTCAGCGGCATAACGGGGTCATTGAAACGTCAAAGGTTGTCCAAGAAGGCGCGAGGATTAAAATAATAAGCGGACCCTTGATGGAATATGAGGGAAAAATCGTAAAAGTAAATAAACGGCAGAAATGCGTTGCGGTTCAGATTGTATCTGAAAAGATCCCGTGTACGATATGGCTGTCTTTTGATTTTATTGAAGAAGTAAAAAGTTGCCGATGAAATTTGGTTTGAGGCGAAGGATGTGGATTTGTTAAAGGCAATTATAGGGCGTTTAAATTTTTTTTTAAATTATAGAGAACTTTTTTTGCAGCTTGTTGCCAGGGATATAAAGCTCAAGTACCGGCGCAGCTTGTTGGGGTATTTATGGAGCGTACTGAACCCTCTTCTTACGATGATGGTGATGTACATAGTATTCTCCGAGATGTTCAAATGGAATATTGACAACTTTGCGGTGTATCTTCTGATTGGCAATATGATGTTTTCGTTTATGGCGAACGCGGTGTCGCGCTCCATTTTTTCGATTGTTGGAAACGCCGCCCTTTTAAAGAAGACGTTTGTGCCAAAATATATATTTACCGTTTCATCTGTTACGAGTGAATTGGTAAACCTGTTTTTTTCGTTAATCGCGCTCATTTTGGTTGTTATTATAACCCGGAGCCCCTTAACATGGCGCGTCGTGTTGATAATCATACCGGTAGTTGAGTTGTATGTGTTTTGTCTTGGGCTTGGACTGTTGCTGGCTCAATCGGCGGTGTTTTTTAGGGACACCCAGTATTTGTGGGGGATTCTCAGCACCATTTGGATGTATCTTACCCCGATATTCTACCCGGTGACGTTATTGCCTGAACCCCTCCAGTCCGGTGTCAAGCAGTTTAATCCTATGTTCATCTATATTGACATGTTCCGCAGCTTTGGGTTGTGGGCGAAAGCGGTGAGCGTGAGCAGCATTATGTCAGGCGCCCTCATGGCGGTTGTAACGCTTGTCATTGGATTATGGTCTTTTTCGATCACAAAAAGAAAATTCGTTTTGTATATTTGAGGTTGTTTGTTGAGTAATCCGATCATTAAAGTTGAAAACGTAGGCATCCGTTTTAATATAGCATCTGAGAAGACGGACAGTCTGAAAGAATATATTATAAAACTTGTAAAAAGAGAGCTCTATTTCAAAGAATTTTGGGCGTTGCAAGACATCAATTTTGAGATGGGGCAAGGCGAGTCGTTGGCGATAATAGGCGCCAACGGTTCCGGCAAATCGACCTTGTTAAAACTAATCTGTAGAATACTCGATCCCGACACCGGTTCCATTACGGTAAATGGAAGCATAGCCCCGCTTATTGAATTGGGCGCCGGTTTGGATGGAGAGTTGACTGCGGAAGAAAACATTGTGTTGGGCGGCGCTCTGTTGGGTCATAGCAAGAAATTTATGCTGGAGCGCCGTGATGAAATTGTGGCTTTCGCCGAGCTTAGTGAGTTTATGCAAATGCCGCTTAAAAACTATTCGTCGGGAATGTACGCGCGTTTGGCGTTCGCGCTCTCGACCTTGGTGAAACCAGAGATTTTGATAGTTGACGAAGTGCTTGCTGTAGGCGACATAGCCTTTCAGAAGAAATGCGAAAAACGCATGAAAGAGATGCTTGCGGACGGCACGACACTGCTTTACGTTTCGCATGACGACACGAGCATCCGGCATTTGTGCGAAAAGGCGCTCTGGCTGAAAAAAGGCGGAGTGGCGATGGCTGGCGGCGTTGAGGAAGTCTGCGCCGCGTATGAGGCTTCCATGGGCGGGGCGTAAATGAAAGGCGCGAATTTTAGAGACAAAAGAGGGGGATTTAACTGGTGATAATGGGGATTCTGTCGACTTGGGGGGGAGCGTGAGGGGGAAGATATACGAGGCCTGCAAGAAGTTGCTTCCGCCGCCCGCGAGGGACGCGCTTCGGCAGCCGTGGCGCGACCTGCAGTTGAGCGGAGTGAGGCGCGGCGGCTATAAAAGGGGCGGAGGAGGCGAGGGGCTGAACCTCATCGGGCTGTTCCGCTCCGAGTCCGGGCTTGGGCAGGCGATCCGGCTGCTGGCGGGCGCGGTGGAGGCGAGCGGGGCGCCGTTTGACGCGGTGGGCTATCACTTCGACTGCTCAAAGACGGGGGGGTGCGGGTTTGAGGGCAAGCTCACGCCTCCCGACGAGGCGCGCTACGGCGTGAACGTGGCGCAGATGACGGTGGACGGCGTCGCGCCGGCCGTCCTGAGGATGGGGAAGGGCTTCTGGAGCGGGAGGTACAACATAGCGCATTTCTCGTGGGAGTTGCCCGTGGTTCCGAAGAGATGGAGAAGGCAGGACAGTTTTTTCGACGAGGTGTGGACCATAAGCGCGTTCAGCGCGGGGGCGTTGCAGGCGGCTCTGGACAGGCCAGTGCACGTGATTCCGTTCGGGATAAAGGCGTCCGCCGCGAAGGATGTCGGGAGGGGCTTTTTCGGGTTGCCGGAGAAGGACTTCCTGTTTTTGTTCATGTATGACGTGAACAGCGTGGTGGAGCGAAAAAACCCGATGGGCGTGGCGCGGGCGTTTCAGGAGGCGTTCAAGAAGGATGAGCGCGGGGTTGGGCTGGTGATAAAAATAAACGACTATCTGAGGCTGGGGACGGGGCTTGAGGATCTCAAGGCGGCGGTCTGCGGCTGGGAGAACATCAGGATAATAGACGAGATATACGGAAAGGACGAGGCGGACGCGCTGGTGTCGGCGTGCGACGCATTCGTGTCGCTGCACCGGGCGGAGGGGTACGGGCTGTCGATAGCGGAGGCGATGCTGCTGGGGAAGCCCGTGATAGTGACGGGGTGGTCTGGGAACATGGAGTTCACGAATCGGGAGAACGCGTGCGTGGTTGGGTATGATCTGGCGAAAGTGGGGAAGACGCGATTCATGTACGACTGGTGGCAGTACTGGGCGGAGCCGGACATAAAGGAAGCGGCGGCGTATATGAGGAGGCTGGCGGATGACCGGGAGTATTATGAGCGTGTGGCGGCGGCCGGGAAGAGGACGATAGAGCGGACGCAGAGCGTTTGGCGGTCCGCGCGCGAGATACGGCGGCGGATGGAGCGGATAACGGGACGCTCGTGGGGCGTTTTGAAGGAAGAAGAGAAAGGAGACGCGGGATGAAGAGGGCGTTGATAACGGGGATAACCGGGCAGGACGGGTCGTATCTGGCGGAGTTGCTGCTGGAGAAGGGCTACGAGGTGCACGGGATATGGCGGAGGAAGAGCGAGGAAGGTTTCCAAGCGCCGCCTTGAGTTGACGGATAATTGCGACTTCAATTGCGTGTTCCGCGAGACGGCGAGGAGGCGGACAAGGTTTGGGGCGAAGCGGTTTGACGTGTATAACC
>JAIRTS010000104.1 GCA_031254795.1 Treponema sp. | reverse complement strand
CTCCAGCCCGCGAATGTTACGCGCCCCGCCATTGCCGCCGCCACGGGCGTGCCTGTACGAGCGGCTATGTCCAGACCGTTGTGGAATTCGCGGGACACGCCTCCGAACGGATCGTAACGGTAGCCGTAGGTGTCGGTGATGTAGCCTCGGGCTGGCCAGAAGAAAATATCTCCGTTGATTTCCTGCAAGTCAAGATTGCTCATCTTTACATTGGGAATAAAAACATTTTTAGTTTCCGTTCCAAATCTTTCATGGATGTCCATAAACAATTCATTTGCGCTTTGTATGGAAGCGGCGAAGACGCGCAATTCCGCTTCTAAAGGAGGAATTCCTTGATATTTTTTGTTTTCGGAAAGCGTCTGTATAAATTCGCTCAGGGTCGGCAATCTTTTTTCCTTCGCTGTTCTTTCAACTTTCGCAAGCACGCCGTCCTGGTTTGGGATTTTGAGAATCTGCCCTATTTGCAGTGTTCTGGCGTTTGTTATATTATTCACCGATAAGAGGGTTCCCTGCTCAAGAGCGAATCGCTGGGCGATCTCGCCAATCGTGTCGCCTTTCTGTACCGTATACGAGGTGTACAGCAACATTTTCGGCTTGGAGAAATCTTCCGGCTCAATCTCGGCTGTAGTCCCCGCGTCCGTACCGCCCGCCGCGTCATTGTCCGCGACAAGCCCCAGACCGCCGCGGGCTTCCATAGCTTCTATTTGTGGCTCAAACTTGGTGGCGTCGGCTTTTACAGGAAGAATTAGCGCAATAGTACATACTATGAGCGAACAGAGCAATCCTATTCTTAAACAGACGCTGAACCTTGCCATTAAGCCACGACATCTCCTTTGACGTTTTTGTCTATTGGGACAGTTTCAAAACTAACCCGAATGAAGTTCGCCGAACTACGTTCGCGGAACGTCGCCGGCGCTTTGAAGCTGACTATGATAATAGTATGCACAATATGTAAAATTAAATCAAGTGATTTTTTTCTTTAACCGTTATTTTTTTTCGCCCCGCCTGTTCGTTTCTCCGCAAATGCTGTATCATATAAAATCAGCTCCACAAATAGAATATGCGTACAGGATATGACCACTCGACATGAGAATAGCTGATCTGCTCACTATCGCCGGCATCCTCGTTTTCTGCTACGGCGTCGCGCCTTTAGCCGGAGTATGCATACGCCGCTATCACAAGAAAGTCTTCAGGCGACGGCTCAAGGAAGTTTTGCGCAAGCCGTTCCTTGATTATGAAACGTGGCGGCGTCTTGAACATGGCGGCGTCCAAGACGCGCTGTACCGGTTTTCCGGAAAAATTGACTCCACATCCGAAAAGATGCTGTGGGTTAAAGGCGATTCCCTGTTGATTCCTTTGGAATTGCGGAACACGCAGTTTTTTTTCATCAACAACAACAGCCTGCGACGCGTCCTATGGCGCAACCTCCCCGGTTTTTCCGAAGACACAAAAATTTTTGTCGCCGGAGAACTTGTTCAGCGGGACGGGCGGCGAATTTTCGCTTCAACCAAGAAAACCCCGCTCATCACCGTTTTGTACGACGCGGAAGAGGAAACTCTTGTTCCGCGAATCATAAGCGCAAGCAGAAACAAAAACGACTACTGGAATGCCATTACGCCCTATTCCATCCTCATCGGGGCGTTCTCCCTCATTGCCACAGCTGTTTACTTTCTGCGGCATCCCGCGCTCTGGCTCACGGTGACAACCGCCTTTGTCGCGGCGTTCATCCCACTGTTCCCCTTTCTTCCGCCCGGCGTACTATTCACCGCGCTCAGCCGGTTTTTACGGAAACAATCCGAAGCCGCGAGCATACGCGCCGACATGCTGGCGATACGGGAGGCGCTGGAGCGGAGACAGGCGCGTTATTACTTCTTGAAAGCTGTGATCTATGAGGCGAGCTCGCTTGTCTGCGTCGTCATGGCCATTGGGGCGAACATTTTCTTTGTTGGGACGATAGCGTCGATTTTCATTCACAACGAAGGCTGAGGTCTGCGGGGAGACGCCGGAGGCGCGGCGCGTCCGTTTATTTAGAAAGCGCGGGGCGGTTCATTGCAGCTCAAGGCAGTACCGCGTCGCAACCGGCTTAAACGATGAGCGATAGAGGAAGCGGGAAAACCCTTCAAACTCAACAGGCAGATCCATGTATACTTTTGACACGTGATCCTGTTCAAGGGTTTGTATGAGGCGGGAGCATAACTCCGAGCCAATGCCCAGGCCCCTGTATTCGGGACTGACTTCAAGATTGCATATAGAAAGAATGGTTTCCTCCCGTTTAACGGCGATGAAGCCCACAAAGTCATGGGACGCGGTCTCGACCACCAATACAGGCTCGCCCACATCATGCGGCTTCCCGGCGCGGCATGTGTTGTGCAGGGCGTTCACCACATCAGCGTCTTTCGCCCTGTAGCCGCGGAAGATGAAATCCTCTGAAAACAGGTCTTCGGTTTCATCCGGTTCTTCGCCGATTTTTTCCATCTTCCAATATTCCCGCAGCGCGTTGTACCACGCCATAATTGTACGCCGCATTGTTCTTCGTTTGAAGGCGAGCCAATGTTTTTCCACGCCGGGAAATTCGCTCAAAGCCGCCTTGAACGCGCGGAATACGCCCCTGCCTTGCTCAAGGCTCGCCTGCAATGCGTCCCTCACGAGGGGGTTGCGAAAGCCGGCCGCAAAACTTTCCATCAAGTGGAATCCATCGGATGAATTCCATTCAGGAATGGGGAGGTACCGGTCGCCGCCGGAATCCTCCCTGCCTGTGGCGCCGTTCTTGTCCACTATAAGCGAATTTTCAGTATCCAACACGAAGCGGGCGGTTTGATTTTCCATGCAAAAGAGAATGTCTTCGATTAATGCCGGCGTCAACTCAAAGTACACGGCGCCTCCTCAAAAGCGCGGCATGGGGAATGGCAGCACGCTGTCTATGCTGGAACGTCCGGTGAGGCTCATAATAAGCCTGTCCACGCCCATCGCAACGCCTGAACAGCGGGGATACCCTTCTTTGCGCGTGGAGAACACCTTCCAATAGTCCATGTCAACGGCGTGAGGCGTGAGCGCGTGTTCCGCCTTTACTGCGGCTTCCGCTTCAAAAAAAGAGCGCACCTTTTCCGGATCGGTTTCTTCGGAGTAACAGTTCGCAAGCTCAACGCCGCGCACGTACAGTTCCCAACGTTCCGCGGTCAGCCCGTTCGCGCTCTTCTTCGCCAAACACGGTACAAACGCCGGATAGTCCATGAGCGCGACCGGTTTGTCGCGGGGAAGATTCGGCTCAACCGTATGAACGAAGATCAGATCGTACAGGGCGGCTGTCCCCATATTTGCCGGCGGATCCAGACCGAACGCGCGCGCTTCCATTTCCAGACTGCCTTTTTCAACGGCTGAGAAAAGGCTGAATCCGGCGAATTCTCTGAACGCGTCTTCAACGGCAAGGCGCAGAAACGGCGGACTAAGGCTTCTCCGTCCAGATGAGGGCAAGAGCGCGGCGAAGAGTGCTTCGGTTATGTCAAGGGAGTCCTCGTAATTCGCGTCCATCGTGTAGTATTCCAGCATGGTGAATTCTGGACTGTGCAGCCGCCCGATGGATTCGCCGTTGCGGAAACATTTCCCGATTTGGTACAGGTCGACGCGGTGGTCAGCGATGAGGCGTTTCATCCAAATTTCGGGCGAAGGAGTCAAAAAGTAAGACCGCTTTTTTCGTGTTTTTGTTTCCGCCGGCGGCAGGTACGTTGTCTCGAACACTTCGAGGCACGATTCCGGTATAAGATCGGGCGCGAGAACCGGCGTATCTGTCTCCACATAGTTCCGCTCATCAAAAAACCGGCGGACGTTTCTAATGACGCGCGCGCGTTCCTGCAATAGTTCTAAATCCACAGTGGCTCCCTGGCGCACAGACTATGGCTGGATAGTAAAAAATGCAGGTCAGTAGCATCCATGTTTATCATTCCCAAATTTTTCCGCCAATAATTCATCAATCTCGTTCAATGCCTTTTCTTTAGATATCACTTCAAAATATGCGCCGTTGGCTATTTGAAAATAACTCCGCGGGGCGACAACCCATTTTTGTTTGACCCCATTAAATGCAACCGCCGAACCTGTTCGCGGACGCGCGGCGATCGTCATTTTTAATGGCAATCTTGTAAAGTGCGCTGTTTCATTTTCCATACTTTATCTATAATAAAGCAATTGGAAAATAAAGTCAAACGAGGCTGTCCAAAGCTACCCCGAATATATGTTCGCAAGCGCAAGTTCGCGTTTTGGAACAGGCCAAACAAAAGTTGATTTCTTCGGTGGATCGCCCCGGCTTTAGCGGTCTTCGCTTGCCAATTCTTCTTCCCCGCTGAAACGTGTCCCCCGCCTTTATATGCGGTCGCGCGCTTTCTAAACGCCGCGTCGCAGGACATACTCCTTATGTATACCCGGTCTTGTAAGGCAGAACGGCTGCATGCCTTCTGATTAAGATAGAATCTAGTTGACAAAAAAATGAAATAGTATAACTATATAAATGCCTCCAAACGCAACCGGCGACGTGATCCTGCGATTAGGGCGCCCGGAGAATGTGTTTTGGAAAAGCCGCCATTGACATTTGACAGTAAGAGGCACGGGACGCTTGTCGTATTGCTCCAAAACTTGTTGTAGACAGCGTACCATATAGGGTAATTTCAGAAAGCTTTTGAATGTAAGGAAATGTTATGTCCATCCGTATTAAGGCCGTTTTGGTAATGTCAGCCATAGTGACTCTGATTACCGCTTCCAGCATGGGTATAAGTATATACTACCAGCATCTGAATCTGCTGAGAACCATAGAAGGCGATATGATAGTGGTAAGGGAGATTGCGGAAGATCTGGTCTCCATCCACTTGCAGCTTTGGAAAACAAAAGCGGATATGATCGCCGGCGTGGTGATGGAGAATATGAATAACGCCGCATCCAGCGAGAAACGGGACATTCAGAAAATCTTGGAAGAATATAACAAAACTTACAATTGTTTGGCTCTTACGGTGATGAGCGACCGGGAAGTGATTGCCTCCAAAGGAGACTATGCGCCGGACAACGCTTTTGCCCGCAGTTCCTACGCGCAACGGGCATTTAACGGAGAACGCGTAATCACTACTACAGAACTTGCCCCTGACGGACAGTTGCTTATCCATGTCTGTACGCCTATGGATCCCTACATTTTGGTCGTCACCCTGCCGGGGATGGCGCTTTCGGATATTATCACCAAATACAAGGTGGGGGAGACGGGGAACATCCTTCTTACAGACTCTGAAGGAGTCATCATCGCCAATATCCGTCCGTTTCTTGTGGAGGAGCGGCGTGTTCTTGAAGAAATAGTGACTGAAAAGGAAACGCCGGGATCAATAAATTTTTTCGCTGGTTTGCGGAGCGGAAAGCCCGGCGCAGGCATATATAATTACGACGGGATTTCCCGTATCGGAGTCTATATTCCGGTGAAGGCTTCCGATAACTGGATGCTCATTGTGGTCTCGCCCATTGAGGAAAGCGCAGGATACCGAACCCGTAATATTCTCTTTATTTCCTCATGCGTCTTTATGGGGTTGGGGATTCTCGCGGCATTCGCCGCCGGAAAGGTTATCGCCCGCCCCTTTGAGAAAATTCAGGAGCAGAATATACGTCTCGTGGAACTTAAAGAAATGGCGGAAAACGCCAGCCGGGCCAAGAGCGATTTTCTTTCAAATATGAGCCACGAGATACGCACCCCTATAAACGCCATTATCGGCATGACCTCCATCGCCAAAGCTTCCGCTGAAGTTGAACAGAAAAACTATTGCCTCTCCAAAGTAGAGGAAGCTTCAACGCATCTTCTGGGGGTCATCAACGACATTTTGGATATGTCTAAAATTGAAGCCAACAAGTTTGAACTTTCTTTTGAAAAATTCAACTTTGAGCGGATGCTCCAGAAAGTGGTCGCAGTAATCAACTTCCGGGTGGACCAGAAGCGTCAAAACTTTATCGTCCGTCTGGACAAGCATATCCCGTCCACGCTCATTGGGGATGATCAGCGCCTCTCCCAGGTAATCGCCAATCTCCTGTCAAACGCGGTGAAATTCACCCCGGAAAACGGCTCCATTCGGCTGGACACTAAATTGATCGAGGAAGAAGGCGGTTTCTGCGCGATTCAAATTGCTGTCACCGATTCGGGGATCGGCATAAGCGAGGAGCAACAAGCCCGGCTGTTCAATTCTTTCACTCAGGCGGAAAATACTACTTCCCGGAAATTCGGTGGCACCGGATTGGGGCTGGCCATCTCAAAACGGATTGTAGAGATGATGAACGGCCGGATATGGATCGAGTCGAAACTAGGCGAGGGCGCCGCCTTTATCTTTACCGTTCGGCTGGAACGGGCGCCCGCCGATGAGTCGTCTCCCGTACGTCTAAAACGAGAAAACCGGTCCATACGACTTATGGTGGTGGATGACGATCCGGAAATGTTGCAATACTTCGGGGAAATCATCGAAAGGCTCGATTTTCCCTATGACCTCGTCTCCAATGGGGAAGAAGCCCTCGCCCTGATAGAAAAGAACGGACCCTATTCCCTTTATTTTATTGACTGGAAGATGCCGGAGCTAAACGGCATTGAGCTTTCCCGTAAAATAAAGGAAAACGACGTGAAGGAGAATTCGGTAATCATTATGATTTCCGCCGTTGAATGGGGCGTTATAGAGAAAGATGCGAAAAACGCCGGGGTAGATAAATTCCTTTCCAAGCCCTTCTTTCCTTCCAGCGTTATGGACCATATCAACGACTACCTGGGGGAAGAGGAAAGACTTGCCGATGAAGAAACCGCGAAAGACAATTCAGGCTGTTTTGAAGGACGCCATATTCTGCTGGCCGAAGATGTGCCTATCAATCGGGAGATACTCGCCACCCTTTTGGAACATACCAAACTGGGAATTGACTGCGCGGACAACGGCGCCAAAGCTGTGGATATGTACCAAGCGGAGACAGAAAAGTACGACGCTATTCTGATGGATGTCCAGATGCCGGAAGTGGACGGCTTTGAGGCGACCCGCCGTATCCGCGCGTTTGAAATGGAACGCCACGCCGCCTCAAACGCTTCGGATGTTCCGAAAAAAATACCCATAATTGCGATGACGGCCAATGTTTTTCAGGAAGATATTGACAAGTGCCTTGCGGCGGGCATGAACGACCATTTGGGCAAACCCATAGACATAGGCGAGGTGATAGTCAAATTGCGGCGTTATCTGCAATGAACCCCCTTGCCCAAGGGCTAAACTTGACTCAGAGTTGTCAATGGGCATCTCCTAAAACACGCGGAGCGACAGTTTCGGAAAAAATTCGCGCCTGTTTTTAACAAGCATGCGTCTGTGGATCTGTGGATCAAGCTTAGCGCTCTGCCGTGAGGAGAACGCCTCATCCGCGCTTTCCACTCCCGACACTGTTCCGTTGTGTCGCGCCGCTTTCTCGCGACCATGTGAAGCTGTTTTTTTATGGTCCAACTTCAACACAAACCGTCCCTTGCGGGTCTCTGCCCCCTGCCGTCGCGAACCCGAACACACCCCGGTAAAACCACCGCATTGGCTGCGCCTTCCGTTTTCAATCCGCATTTATCACATTGCCAAACAGCGCCCCTCAGAAAGCGCCGCTGGAAAGAAGTCTTTGCGCCTTATGTTAATAAGCCGCCCCGCCACTTGCGGCGCAAACAAATTTGTGGCGGAGCATAAAACCAAAAGGGTCGCGCCCTAAATCAACGCTTACAATATTTCCCATACTACTTGACAAAAAAACGCTGGCCAGCTATTCTATGCATATAGGGGTATATGTATATCCACCAGGGCGTATGCCTTGAGAATATTCTTTTTAAAAGGAGTCTTACATGAAAAAGATTCTATTTGTTCTGTTTATCCTGCTTGCAGCATGCGGTTTTGTCGCCGCGCAGGAAGAAGAAGGATTGGGGTTGAGCGTCGGTGTTGAGTTGGGTTTAGGAGATGTGGCGGACAAAGCTGTTTTTGAGGCCACGCCTCAGCTTGCCTACGAGCGTTCTTTCCTTGACGGCGTTTTTGACGTTGCCGCTGAGATTGATTACACTTTCAGCTTTGAGGATGAAACGCCGCAGGAACTGTTCGCCGAGGAAGACGTCGGCTACAATCTGTTCCTGAATGACACTTCCACGCTTACGTTCAATCTTCACAACGAAAACAATTTTTCTACGGCGCCGGATTTCGAAGCTACGGGGGATGGAAGCATATTCGAGCCGAGCGTCGCCTATGGTTTGGCGCTGGACGCCGGAGAATTCGCCTTTGTGTTGGGGTTCCCCATCGGGTATCATCCTGAGGCCACATTTGGAGTCTATGCGACAGCCGGATTTGTTTTTCCTTTCGGGCTTGGTGTCGAGGCGACCGCAAATCTGGGCATTTCTCCTGAAGTCGAGTATGTGGAAACCAATTTCTTGCTTTCCTATGCGATTGAGAATCTGTTCACTACTGAACTCGGCGTTGACGTGGATGGCGAATTTAAGATTTACACCATTAGTCCGTACCTTGAATGGTATTTTGGTTCATTGACCGTATGGGCGGGCGTTGACTTCGGCAATATCGGCGGAGAAGCCTCGGTAACTGTAGAGCCGTATATCGGCGTTAAATACTCGTTCTAGCCACCCATTCAGGAGGCGGCGCTATGACTGCTCGCGGAAGAGGAACAACTTTTCCGCGGCAACGCGAGATGAACGCGCTGTTGAACGGCAAAATGGGCGGGATGTACATCTATCTTCGCGCTATCGGATATGAGGACGACTCTATGGACGGTTATCTGGAACGCCTGTGGAACCGCTTTGAGGAACACGAAAACCCGATGTTCCCATGAAATTGGATTGTTTTTAGAGTATCCGTCGTACGATCTCGAAGATTTTTGCGCTCATCACGGGAAAAATCACCTGCTCTGCGGGTATTGTAAGATGGGTGTACCACAATATAGAGGACATGCGGGAGATGTT
>JAIRTS010000103.1 GCA_031254795.1 Treponema sp. | reverse complement strand
GGGGGAATAGGCGGGGGCGCCCTTCTTATCGTCGCGGAAGGCGGCGTCGAAGGCTCCCAGGTCCAGCCGGTCAATGAGATAATTAAGTGTATGCTCGAATGAACCGGGTATGAGCTGGTCATTGAGGTTGACGGTCATGAATAATCCCTGGGATTTATCAAAGTATTTATAACGGGCCATAGTAAAATAATTATAGCGCACTGTTTGTGTTTTTGGCTACTTTTCCGACAGCCTCAACATGGCTGTTTATGCTTCGCCGCTAAAGCGACTCCAGAGGGCTGACGGCGGTCCGCTTCAAAACCCGGTTTAACCCCCTGCTCACCAGCCCTGCGTTCTGAGTTCCGGCATTTCAGTCACTAAAATAGCCCGACAGGTTTCCGCGGCGAGCCCGTTCCTTTTGGAGCGGGCTTTTTTTATGGCGGGAAAGAGGCTTTCCGGGGCGTTGATGTGGTAGAACGAAAAGGGAGAGAGGGGCCGTGGAGCGGGATTCAATCCATAATCATTCCCCAGTCGCTGTTAGCAAAGGAGTGTCTTCAGAAAGGCAACCATGATAAACCCGGGGAAGTCATGTCCGGTTTTTCACGCCGCGCCACCGCCGCCTGTTTTCTTTGATTTTTCCGAATATCCGCTCGATATATCCGCGTTTCTTATACGTTCCTTGATCATACGCTATTGACTCCTTCCGGTTTTTCCGTCCGGGTATGACTGGCTCGTTATTGTTTCCCCTCAATATCCAGCGGAACTCGTCGCCGTCATATCCCCGATCCGCCACCGCCGCGCAGGAGACTCCGCGTGTATCTCCAGCCGGATCGCCCGGAACATGATTTCACTGGACAGCGGGTTTTGTTTTCATTATATTAGAACCCATGATAACCGATCCCGCTTTGCTCAAGACCGCGCTTGTCTGTCAAAAAAACGAAATCACTGAATATCGCATTTATACAAAATTGGCGGAGTTATGTCCGAATGATCACAACGCCCGTATTCTGCGATCCCTCGCTCAAGACGAGCGGAGACATTCGCTTTTCTGGGAATCACACACCGGGCGAAAAATGGCGCCCGGCGCGTTCAAGGCTTTCGGAACCGTTTTGCTTGCCCGCGCGCTTGGACTGACGTTTGTTCTGAAACAGATGGAAAAGAACGAGAGTGTCGCGGCGAAAAAATACCAAATGTTGATAGAAGCGTATCCTGAAATTGAGAAGATTAGCGCGGATGAAGACGCGCATGAACAGGCGCTCCTTGCGTGCCTTGACGAGGAATTGCTCCGCTACACGGGTTCCGTTGTGCTTGGGCTTAATGACGCGCTGGTGGAGCTTACGGGCGCGCTTGCGGGTTTTACCCTTGCCCTGGGCGAAACAAAAATGATCTCCATAGCCGGTCTGATAACAGGCGTCAGCGCGGCTTTTTCCATGGCGGCGTCTGAGTACCTTTCCGCGAAGGCGGATGGCGACTCAAAAGCCGCGACATCAAGTTTGTATACCGGAGGCGCGTATTTTATCACCGTCGTCCTGCTCATTCTGCCATTTTTGATTGTTCCAAACAAATTCCATGCGCTTGCGATAACGCTCGCGGTCGCCGTTTTCATCATCTTTCTTTTCAACTACTACCTGTCTGTCGCTAAAAACCTGAGCTTCAAAAAACGGTTCGCCGAAATGGCGGCGATAAGCCTCGGCGTGGCTGGATTGTCCTTTGGCGTCGGCTGGCTGTTGAACCGTCTTATGGGGGTTTAGTGCGGCGTTCTCCTTTTAGACGCCATTTTGGTGGGCGTTTTGGCGGGCGCTTTGGCGCGTGGAGTTTCTACCGGGGGGCGTTGAGCATAGCCCTGCCGGTCATGCTCCAGCAGCTTATCACGAGCATGGTCTCCCTTATCGACAATTTTATGGTCGCGGGGCTTGGAGACATCAGCATGGCGGCGGTGAACATCTCCAATCAACTCACCTTCATCTCAATCGTGATGATCAATGTGATATGCGGCGCGGGCGGCATTTATCTCGCCCAATACAAGGGCGCGAACGATGTCGCGGGCATGAGGGACGCGTTCCGGTTTAAGGCGCTTTTCGCCCAGATCGCCGCGTTGTTCTTTTTCTGCCTGTGCTGGCTCATTCCGGAACAAATGCTCGGCATGATGACCACGGGCAACGCGGCTAAAGCAGAGTTGGTCGCCGCCGGCGTGGATTACTTGAAGATCGTCTCATTCGCGTTGTTTCCCATGGCGTTCTCCATGGCGATAGGCAGTTCCTTTCGGGAAACCGGCTCGCCAAGAACGCCGCTCCTCGTCTCCGTCGTGGCGACGCTGATCAACACCGCAGGCAACTGGCTTCTCATCTACGGCAACATGGGCGCTCCGGCGCTGGGCATACAGGGCGCGGCCGTCGCCACAGTGATCGCCCGTTGCGTTGAAGCCGCTGTCTTCCTGATCTATGCGCGTCGGAGGCGGCCCGGTTTCTACGCGAGTTTGGGCACGTTGTTGCGTGTCAGCAAAAAGCTTGTCCGCGAAATTTTTATCCGTTCCGTGATGATGTTCCTGTCTGAAATTTCATGGATATCAAGCGAAACCATCATGGTGGCGTTGTATAACGGGCGGGGCGGCGCCGAGACGGTCGCCGGCATGGCGGCGGGCAACACCATAGCGAATATCTTCTACCTGCTTTTCGGCGGCATTTGGACTGTATCCGCAGTCATCATCGGCGGATCTTTGGGCGCGGGCAAACTCGACGAAGCCCGCGTGAAGGCGCGATGGATACAATCGGGTTCCGTTGTCGGCGGAATCGTCATGGCTATTATCGGCGCGGGACTGGCTGTCATACTCGTGCCGCTCGTGTTTTCAAACCTCACCGCCAATGCCCGCGCCATAGGGCTTGGGTTTATCTTTGTCATTCTGGCGTATATGCCGCTGTGGTGTCTGCTGAACGCCCTGTTCGCCATTTCCCGTTCCGGCGGAGACGCGGCGATGGGCATGTACGCCGATGTCTCGGTGAACACTCTTATCTTCGTGCCGGGCGCGTTTCTCCTCGCCTTTTTCACCAGCATGGGCCCGGTGGCCATGTTCGCAATCCTCAAGATTTCCGACATAGCCAAGTACCTTGTGGCGCGGCATTTTTTCAACAAGGAGCGCTGGGTCAGGAATTTGACCTCCGCGTAGCCGCCGGCATAGCGGCAGGCGCCGCGTTTGGCTGTACGCGAGACGTTGAAGTCCCATCGCCATTATTGGCCAGGCGGATTTAGTTTTAAAAAGGATGATCCCATTCATTCGCGCCGAAACGAGTTTACTTCACGGCGTTCCGGTACTCTCTCGGCGACATTCCCGTGTTTTTTTTGAAGGTGTAGCTGAAATAATGAGGATCGTTAAATCCGGTTTCATAGGCGATGTCGGCGCTTTTCATGGCGGTGTTTTTAAGGAGAAATTTGGCCTTTTCAATACGCACTCTGGTAAGGTAGTCTATGAAGTTCTCTCCTGTCTCCTGCGCGAAAACGGCGGAGAGGTGGTTGGGGCTCATGCCTACAAAATTAGCGGTGGAATGGAGGGAGATTTCTCCCGACGTGTAGTTGAGGTCGATGTATTCCCGGGCTTTCATAATGACCGTCTGATAGCGGACGCCGGAGCGGGCGTCCCGCCATTCGATGACCGCGTTCAGGAGAGAACGGAGTTTTTCAAGGAACGCTTCTTTTGAGGAGGCGAATTCGCTCACTTCATGTTGAGTCAGCGCAAAAGGGGAAATGGTTTTAAGGTCGCCGCCAAGCGCTTCCACGATCCTGGACACCGTCATGATGATCTCGCCGATCACAAGGTACACGAACATGGGGTTTTCATCAAAACTGTTTTCCAATATTCCCATGTATTCTTCCAGTATCGAATCCATGTCCCCTTTGGTGGCGTACTTGAGTTTGGTGAACATGAAGTCGCCGTTGACGTTGGAAAAGAGCGCGTCTTTACAGGAGGACGCGCCCGGAAGGGCGGGAAAAGCGGCGGCGTTGCTGGCGGCGCTTCCGGCGTCGGCTATTTTGAACTGGTTTTTTTCAATAAGGCTCTTCGCGGCGGCCAGAGCCGCCTTAAAGGAGGCGGGAACTTCGCCGGCGCGTTCCACGCCGGGTCCTATTCCGACGGCGGCCTCGCAGCTTGTGTCGCGCCGGACTTCATGAATAACCGCCTGGGCTATGGCGTAGGCGGTTTCCTCTGCGGCTGAAGCGGCGTCGCCTTTGACGATGAGGGCGAAAACGGTGGCGTTCTCTTGAAAAAAAACGCAAGAGGAATAGTTTTCGGTTATTGATTTAATGATGAACGTCACCGCCAGCGGGCCCGCGGCGTCTTGGCGGGCGGTTTCTCCACGCGATGGCTTTATCGCTATGGCGCAGGCGATGTAAAAACGGGATGACAAGTCCACGCCAAAGTCCTTGCCATTTTCCAGCGCCGAGATTCCTGAAATTCTTCCATTGATAAAATCTCCCAGCCACTTGTCCCGCAGGAGGCTGGAGGCGTCGCGGAGTTTTTCCTTGAGGTTTTCGATGTCCCGCAGTTTGGCTTGTTCTTCGCTGATCCTCAGCGCCATTTTGTCAAGCGCTTTGAGCATATCGTCGGAAGACGCGGGTTTTAAAAGATAGTCCTCCACGCCGATGGAAATGGCTTCACGGGCGTATTCAAATTCGTCATGACCCGAAAGGATGATGATCTTGATCCATGGCATGGTCTTCCTCACGATACGCGAGAGGGCGAGTCCGTCCATAAAAGGCATGCGTATGTCGGTTATGATAATGTCCGGCTTGATGTCCTGGATCATGGAGAGGGCTATTTCCCCGTCGGGGGCTTCGCCGGCAAGGATATAGGCGGTCTTTTCCCAGGGCACGCTGTTTCGGATGCCTTCGCGCGCTACGATCTCGTCTTCCACTAGAAACACTTTAAGCATGGAAGCGGCCTCCGGGTATTTTCACGGTCACCGTTGTCCCCTCATGGAGGGAGCTCGCGATGTGAAGAAGCCCCTTCATATTATAGTACAATTCCAGACGGCGGCTCACATTGTAAAGACCGTAGCCGCCCTGCCCGTTTGCCTGCCGGGGAGGGGGCTTGTCAGGATCCGCCAGGCGCCGTCTGATCTCATTGAGGCGGTCTTCGCTCATCCCCGCGCCATTGTCTGAGACGCTGAGACGCAACGCGTCCCCTTCACGCGCTCCGGCTGTGTCGTCATGGCAGCCCTTAATGGTTATCATTCCCCGGCCCCGCCTGTTTTTGATGCCGTGGTAAAGCGCGTTTTCCACCAAAGGCTGCAACAACAGTTTAAGAATAATGGCGTTTCCCAGGGTTTTGTCGTACGCAATCGAATAATCAAGAATGTCCCGATAGCGGATCTTCTGGATAACCATGTAGCTTTCGATGTGTTTGAATTCGTTGTCAACGGTCACCCATTCGCTTCCCTGGTTGAGCGAAAGCCTGAAAAACGCTGAAAGGGCTCTGGTGACGGAGATCACCTGTTCCCATTGCTTTCCCTCGGCGAGCCAAACGATGGTGTCGAGGGTATTGTAAAGGAAATGCGGGGAGATTTGCGCTTGCAGGGCTTTCATCTCGGCTTTTTGCAGGTTGCGCTGCTCCTCAATGTTATCTTCAATCAAGCCCTTGATCCTCACCGCCATGATATTGAGATGTTCCGTGAGAGGGACAAACTCCTCCACCGTGGGAAGAGCGGCCCGCGCTTCGAGATCGCCCGATGAAATGCGTCCTGAAAAGGCGACCAAGGCGCCGATAGACCTTTGCACGCCATACGCGACGGAAGACCGCGCCATATTTGAGAAAACGACGACAAGAATGAACATCACGATTTCAAGCCCCCACAAGACCCGCGTGCGTTTTTTGATGATCTCGTTGGTTCTGGCGGAGGACTCAATTTCGAGCGTGGTGAAATCCTGCAAGGTGTCTGACACCAGTGCGGCGACGCCGCGTATTTCGTCAAGGGTGCGCTCGTTTTCAACCACCGGAGCGCTCGCCCGCATCCGGCCGCCCAAAAGATCTACGTACGAGACAAGGGTGTTCATGGCGCGGTGAGCCACGTCAAGGAGGCGGCGGTTTTCCGCTCCGGCCGCCCGGCGAATCCCTTCAATTTCACTGTTGATGTGTTCGATAATCGCGTACTGCCTGCCCTCCGCGAAGCTCACATTCCCGGCCACAATGTCCCACAATTCATTGGTGATTTCTACTTTAACGATCCGGTTAAGCGAATTGGTTCTGTTTACATTGGTGATGAGCCGGTCGTAACTTAGGGAATTGTAGAGGGCGGTTCCCACGGAAACGATGAGGGGAATGAGCATGAAGATGATGATGGCAATGTGTGAAGTTTTTATGGCGCCCTTGACGCTTCGCCGGGCGGTGAAAAGCGAATCAACGGTTTCCTTGAGCGAGCCAAACCCCATGCCGCGCCTCAATAGCCCCTGGGCGGCAAAACGGAGAGATCGTCTCCCTCGCGGAAGACCGCTTCGTCTACATGGATAAAGCGAGGGGTTTGACCGCCCGCAATCAACTGTTTGGCAATGTCCATGATGAGAGGGCCTTGGTTGGGGTTGCACTCTATGACGCAGTTGACTTCACCGGCTTTGAGCGCGTCAATGGCTTTCTGTTGCGCGTCAATGGTGATGATCGCTATGTCCTCGCCCGGACGCAGTCCCGCCTCCCGCATGGCGTCCATGGCGCCCAGGGTCATGGAATCGTTATGGGAAAAAAGGACGTCAATCTGCGGGCGGTTTTCAAGAAGCGTCCGCATAAGTTCATAGCCCTTGGAACGCATGAAATCGCCGGATTTTGAATAGAAAATCTCGAACTCCGGCTCCTTTTCGATAATATCCCTGAAACCCTTCGCCCTGCCGTCCGCAACCGAAGAGCCTACGGTGCCTGAAAACTCGGCGACGCGGATCAGATCACCGGCTTTGCGGCGGCCCGCGAACTTGTCAAGGAGAAAAAGCGCGGCTTCGCGCCCCTCTTTTTCGCTGTCCGTTCCGATAAACCCCGCGTAAAGGCTCTCGTCCGCGTCGATCTTCCTGTCCGTCACCAGCACCGGAATTCCCGCTTTCCGCGCTTCCTGCAGCACGTTGTCCCAGCCGGAAACGACGATGGGGACAAAAGCGATGACATCAACCTGGTACGCGATAAACGAACGTATGGCTTTTATCTGGTTTTCCTGCTTTTGCTCCGCGTTGGCGAAGAGAAGCTGAATGCCCGCTTGTTTCGCGGATTCCTGTACCGATTGGGTGTTGCGTATCCGCCATGCGCTTTCCGCCCCTATCTGGGAGAAGCCCAAGATAAGGGCGTCTCTGGAAGCGGGCGTTTTTTCGGCTTTTGGGCAGCTGGACAAAAGAAGCGAAAAAATCAATGCCAGGAGTTTACGGGGCGCCGCTCTTAAAAAAGGAGCCTCGAAGCGCGTGGAATAACGCGATGTCCCACAGGCTCCCCGTACGCCGTTCAAAAATTTAGCCGCCATGAAGAATCTCCATTTACAATAGAGCTTGTTCCAAAACGCGAGGTTTTGAAACAGCCTCAATATATGTATTTAGGGCGCAGCCCTTTTGGTTTAATACCCTGCGGCTTGCGCCGGGGATTCTGTATTTTTCTATTGCTCCGTTTAACGCCTGATTCAACGGGCAAGCGCAAAAGCCTCTAAAGGTGTTTTAAAATCTACTATTTTCAACGGCATTGAATTTATCTTTTTCGTCATTCTATTTGCTTCTCTTCGTGTTGTCAACGCC
>JAIRTS010000095.1 GCA_031254795.1 Treponema sp. | reverse complement strand
GCATTGGGCGCAGAGGTAGTTTTGTTTGACGTTGTATTTTTTCCCGTTCCGGGTTATCCTGGCGCTATGGCAATGGGGGCGCTTGATTTCTATGGTTATTGACATGATTTCATAGTATTTCTTTGTGTCCCTGTTGTCTTTACCCCTTTATCATACTTTGTAGATCACCACCGAATAATTAACTTTTGAATTTTGAAACATTATGTTTAAGTCCAGCATGTTTCCAGTCCCCATCGTAAGTTTTCAGATTTGATTGGACAATGTGCCTATAAAACGCTTCTCTTTTTTGAGAGTATATGGCAGCGTTTTGATTAAACTGACGCTATAAAGAGGAATTCTCTCAAATTCATAATTCAGTGCCCTATATCCTTGAAAGGATTTTTTCAGGATCAAAATCAACGGCGATATTGAAATTAAGAGCGGCTATTTTTTCCTCTATGCCCTCCTTCTCTTTCTTGAGGTTCGCGAGCGTGGCGGCGATCGCCTTCTGATCGAGCAACGGCTCCTTGACGACTTTGATTCGCTCGCCTTCCTCATCGTATTCGAATTCATACTTTCTGTAACGGCGGCGACTTTGCGCGATTTTTTCGTAAAAGGCGATTTTCGCTTTGAGCGTTTCCAGCATAATAAGGAAATCCCGATTAGCCGTGTTGGCTTTCTCTATTCGGGCATTCAATTCCTGAAGAATATCCATGAGAGCGTGAACCTCAGCGACAGCCTCCTCCAAAGTTTTGCCGTCACAAGGGCTGGTATTTTCTTCGGTTCCAGCGATCTTGCTGAATTTCGCGCCTTCTATGGCGCTGATTAAATTGCTGATCCGCTCTTTGAGCTTATTTCGCAAACGGAATGAATTTGCCAAATTGAACATTGTCGTAACCTCCTGATAATTGAGGCCGTTCCAAAACGCGCTCTAGAGCGTCAGTTTTGAAAGACAGGCGGAGCTTGTCAAGCAACCTTAGATTTAGAAGAAAAGCGAGCTTTATATAGCTCTTTCCAAGAGCCTGTTCCAAAACTAACCCGAACTACATTCGCACACGCAAGCTCGTGTTTTGGAACAGGCTCATTTGTCTATTATGTGGACACGTTATGGAAAGACCGCCTTAAAATCCACATTTTCGCAGGCTTTAGGCGAGAGAACGCAATGTCCAAAGTGTCCAGCTTTATAAAGAGATATCATATAGCACAAATGGGGTATAATGTCAACAGAATAGCACTCTTTTGCAGCAATTTTACATTTTAAGCCATATTCCAATACAAAAAGTATGGGAGCAGGATTATTAAAGGCTCATTTGGAAGCATTTGACGCCACTGGAAAAGGTCTGGACTACAAACGGCGGGGCTGGTAGAACAAGCGGTACGAATATGTGGACGCCGACAAAGGGGACTATGAGGTGTTTTTCTTTCAACATCCCTCAATGCTGGAATAGCAGAAGCGGCTTCAGAAAAAGAAGAAACGGAGCGACGTTGAAACCATCCGGTGGCGGGATGAGTTTCGCGAGTTTACGGATGCTATTCAACCGGTGTCTATTTCAAACATGGGAAGAATTTATCGGCCTCATGGCCATAGAAGACGATCTCGGTGGCTAAATGAGCCTGTTCCAAAACTAACCCGAACTACATTCGCAAACGTAGTTCGCCTTTTGGAACAGGCTCATTTTTGTGATCATTTTGCTCATTTAGCTGGCGAGCGTCTCGTGCGTTTCCTGAAGCTGGCTGCATATCGGCAATTTCTGCGGGCATTTTTCCTCGCACAAGCCGCATTGAACGCATGCGGAAACATCTTTGTACTTACGCCAGTCAACCTTGCCGATTTGCGCGTAGTTGTCGCGGGCATAATCCGTAAGCCCGTACACGCGATGGTAGTTCATCAGCGTAAAAATTTCCGGTATATTGATGTCTTGCGGACAAGGCATGCAATACCGGCATCCTGTACAGTAAAGCCCCGAAAGCCGCTCGTTTTCTTTGACTTGCTCTTCAAGATGAGCTTTTTCTTCAGCGCTTAAAGGGGACGTATTGTTTGCGATAGCCGCGTTCTCTTCAACCATCTCAATGCTGCCCATACCCGAAAGCGCGATGTTGACATTGAGATTAGTGAACACAAAGCGCAGGGCTATTTCCGCCGAGCTTTTGGGTTTGCCCGGGAGCAGGGCGCGGATCGCTTCCGTAGGAGTTCCCAGCCTCCCGCCACCCACCGGACCCATGACCGTAACGCCAAGCCCATACGTGTGGGCGCGTTCCATACCGGCTTCATTGGAGCGGTCAAGCAGATTGTACTGGCAAAGCAGGGATTCAAGCGCGCCCTCGCCCCGTTTTAGGATTTCCAGAAGATTTTCGGCTTTGTCGTGAAAAGAGAAACTGATATGCCGTACCACACCCTGTTCTTTGAGTTTTTTCATCCTGTCCATAGGCCCGTCTTTGGCGCAGATGCTGTTGATGTAGGTTTCAAGACTAATGCCCCAAAAATGATAAAAATCTATATAATCTGTATCAAGTTTTTCCAGAGAACGCTCAAGCCGCTTCTCAAAATCATCGCCCGATGAATTTTCAATGGGGTTTTTCGTGGACAGAAAAATTTTGTCGCGGAATCCTTTAACGGCTTTTCCCAGTATAATTTCACTCACGCCGTCACAGTAATAAGGCGCGGTGTCAAAGTAGTTCACTCCAAGCTCATACGCCCGTTTGATAACGGCGATCCCTTTTTCCTCATCAAAGACCGTTTTTCCGTCCTTTTCCACAGAAGGAAGCCTCATACACCCCATGCCGAGCCGCGAAACATTCGCGCCGGTTTTTCCAAATGCTACATATTGCATAACATCATTTTCTCCTATCAAAAACAGTTTCAAATCAAAGCCAGCTTCAATTTGAAGCTGGCCCATCTACAATCACAACCTGACGATGCTCCTACATGAGGAGCGACAATGCGCAATACGCACAGCA
>JAIRTS010000080.1 GCA_031254795.1 Treponema sp. | reverse complement strand
GCCATAAATCACTTAATGAGCAAGGTCACGGCTCTAAAGGCTGCGCAGTAAAATGGAAAGCAAAATGATTGAATTGATAATAAAGAATCCCCGGAGCAAGCTCAGGGGTATTTAAGATTTCTCCTGGAAATATTTGCGCATGTGGGGGAACAAATCCCCCACACCCCCAGTTTTCCGCAGCAAGCGGCGGGGTATTAAACCATGAAGATTTTAATAAAAGAGGACGGCACAATCTATCTGGGCAATGACCAGATAGATGTTTGCGCTCTGCTTATCGGGCTGATTGACGAGATAAAAGGGCTAGAGACATTCGGGGCCCCCGGAATGCACCGTGTAACCCTGCCAGCCCAGCAGAAACTGGATGCGTACAAAAACAAGGTGAAAAACCTTTTTGCGGAGGCGGAATAATGGCACTGGTGGAATCAGCGTTAAAATCGAGCTTGTTATCGCTGTTCAATCAGATGAAACAGTCTGAAATGAGCGAGGAGAATTTCGCGGGTAATATGGCTAAAATTATCAACGACCATATCAAGACGGCCACAGTGACGGTGAAAGAGGGAATACCGGTCTCCACGTCTGGCGGCGCGGGAGCGACCAGCGGCACCGGAAGCGGGAGTTTGTCGTGAGTATGAACATAGAAAACTGGGCGGACATTCGGGAACTTGTCCGTATGAGCATCGGCACGGACAAGGGCGCATGGTGGGCCGATCCCGCTTTTGGAAGCGATCTGTGGCTGTTACGGCAGAGCGGGAAAACAACCGGGGAAACAGCACTCGCGCTACGGCGTATGATACTTGAAGCCACGGCTTGGCTCGTCGCGGACGGGCTCGCGCAAAAGATTGAATGCGTGGCGGCACGTTCCGGGAAAGACCGGATAATCTATACGGTGACGGTACATCATTCCGGCACGGATAGCTTTTTTATTACGGGGGTGTGGGATGCCGTTTAAGCGCGATTCGCTTGCTACCGTTCTCGACCGGGTGTACGAAAATTATATGTCGCGGTATAAGCCGCTGGACAAAACACCGAGGCACAATTTGCTCAAGATTTTTGCAGCGGTGGATGCGGGAATATATCACGAACTGCTGGGGGACCTTGATTTTCTTTCGCGGCAACTGTTCCCGGACACGGCCTCTGGTGCGTACCTGCGGGAACACTGGTCGAGCCGGACACCGCCGCTCTATGCAGCGGCGGCGGAAGGGGAGGTTTCCATTTCAGGACTTCCCGGCCGGCCGGTGCCGGCGGGCCTTGTGTTTAAGAGCGCGTCCGGGGGGACGTATTACAGCGAAAGCGCGGGGCGGCTTGACGCGGAAGGAAAGGCAACCGTCCGGGTGAAAGCGCAGGATACCGGAATAACAACGAATCTTGAGGCGGCGGCGGAGCTTTCCCTGATTTCCGCGATACCGGCGGGGGTTAACTCAAAGGCAGTGGTATCCGAAGGCGGCGTGACGGGCGGAGCGGACGCGGAAAGCGACGAGGAATACCTCGTACGGGTATTAACGCAGTTACGTAATCCTGCACGCTACGGGAAAGAGGGCGATTTCGCGGCGTGGGCACTTGACTCAAGCCCGGAAGTGTCATCGGCGTGGGAATACAAAAACTTCGGCGTGTTCGGCGCGGTTTTGATACAGGTGATCAACGGGAGCCAGACGGCCGGGGTGAGCCCTGTGGCAAACCTTGACGCGGTGAGAAGTTACCTGAACGAGAACGCGCCGCCGGTTCTGTTCGAGGTAAGAACACCGGAAATTGTAAGCCTTAACCCCGCCGTGACCCTGCCGCTGCTTGAGGACACCCAGCACAACCGGGAACTGGCGGAGCAAAGGATAAATGCGTATATGCAGTTAATAGCGCGTCCGGGGGAGCGGGTGACAGCGGGAGTGTTAAGAAGCGCAGTTATTGACGGAGTTGACATCACGGACGCGCTTGTAAGGTTAAATGGGGACGTGGCGGGCATTGTTCAGACCACCATATTGCAGTATCCGTATGCCGGGGAGGTACAATGGGCGTAGCGGGAATTGAAACATACGGAAACGCCGTGAGAAAACTCTTTCCGCAGGGCGAATACTGGGACAGACAATTCGCGGATGCGGAAAGCGGCGCGTCTCTTTTTTTACAAGCGAAACTGGACGAGTTTGTCCGTTTCCGTTCGCGCATGGACGCGCTGAAAGCTGAAAGCGTAATAGAAACGGCGGACGAGTTAATCGCCGAATGGGAGCGCGTTTTGCTCGGCACTGTTACGGCGGGCCTTCCGTTAAACGAACGGCGGCGGCGGCTCAAATCCAAACGGGAAGCGAAACTGAACCGCACGGAACTCGATAAAACCGCCGCGATGTACGGCTTTTCTATAGTCTCCGTCACGTTCTCTTACCGGACGGGGTTTTTCGCTCACGGCGCGCTTGGCCAGCAGCGGCTGTGCGGGTTTCACGCTTTCTCCACATTGCGTATCACGGCGGCAAAAGAAGGGCTGGCGGAGGAATGCGCGGGGGCGTTAACAGCCGGCTGGCCTGCGTGTGGCGCGGGACGTATCCGGTGCGGGCAGGACCGGCTTACTTGTTATCCCGTTTTAGAAGACAAGGCGAACGATTTGTTTTTGATGAACTACGTGATACAAGAAAAGCGCCTGTCCGGCGGGTTTGAAGAAGCGGTTAAAGGCAAATTGTTTGCCAGTCAAACAGTATACTTTTGGTACGAAGGAGTGTAATTATGGCGGGGATGTATCCTGACAATGAGACGGTGAATATGTTTGGCACACCGATGCGGTGGCCCGGCATGGGAAGCGACGGCAAATTCACAAACGGCAGTTTTTCCGACCCGGACGAAAAGCCGTCGATGATTCCGGCGCAGACGCTCAATTTAATAATTGACAACATCGCGGAACTCATCAACAAGCTGGGCGGAGCGCCGTCCAACTCCGGCGCGTTACAGCTTGCCGTGCGTTTTACGGCGGAAGCGCTGGCCCGGTGTGCCGTGGCGCGTGACGACAACGGCAGGGCAAAAATCGCGGCGCGGCCTTCCAACGTGAACCCTGACCCGGACGACATCGCAAGGCAGGGTGACCTTGACGAGGTTAATGAGGCGCTGACCCGGCGCCTCAACGCACGGGATGGGCTGGGCGGCCCACTGCCGCCGCACGATTTCGGCGAGGCAGAACCCGGACAGGACGCGCTGACCGAATACGCATCAAGGTCAATCTGGGGAGACGGCGGCGCGTTCGCGTGGAACACGCAAGATCCGTGCGCGTCAACCTATACGGCGGATGGCGTGACACACGCGGCGGGGGAGATTTTCAACGCGACGTGGGTACGCAACACCCACGCGCCGGACGGAAAGAACCCGATCAATCACCGGCTTACCCTTACAAACACGCCGAACACCAACCCGGCCGTTTTTTACTGGGAAGATGTCGGTGTTGACACGGTGGGTTTCGCGTCAAACGAAGCGGCGGGTATCGTCAAGGGAAGCCGGAACATTCTGGCGAATCCGCTCACCGGAGAAATTGAGGCTGTCTCTTACGGACAGATTTTCGGCGGCGGGCGGAACCTGCTTGACCTGTTCAACGTGTCCACGCCGCAAGCGGCGATGGCGGTTCTGCGGTCAAAATGCAACGGCGAGGGCATACCCGATTTTTGGGATTTGTGCGTGGGCGATTATATCGATATCCCGTTGCTGACGGTTGACGGCGCAAGTTATACCGGAACCCGGATTTTAATTTCTGGCTTTAACCACTATAAAACCTGTGCCAGCCGGAAGGCAAGCGGAATCCGAAAAACCACATCCTGTTTACTTTTGACAAGATCGTGTTAATGCGCCGCATGAACGCTGGCAATACAAACAGCGGAGGGTATCCGGCGAGCGAGATGAGGGCGTTTCTGGAGGGCGCGGCTGGGGACGGTTCCGGCCCCTTCGAGCTGGGACTCAAAACAGCGATAGGGGATTACCTGTACACCGTCAAGCGTTATACGAGCGTGAAGAACGGCATGGCGTGGAACGATTTCACCGTTTTTCTGCCGACCGCACTTGAGGTGGGCACAACGCTTTATTGGGACTCCAGCGGGGTCTATCCCGATGACGAGGACGACACGGAGAGCTTGCAGAAGAAGTTTCCGATATTTTCCGTGCGCCGGACGCGGAAACGGAAAATCGGGGAGAACCCCGATTTTAATAGTTGGTGGTGGCTGGCATCAACGTATTCCGGCTCGTCGTCGTTCTGCCATATCAACACCAGCGGTACCGCCTACAATCACAGCGCGAGTGGGGCTGGTGGCTGCGCCCCCGCTTTCTGTGTCGCGTAGCGGCACATCTCTCCAACTCTCGCCCCCTTGTGGGGCGGGTGCAGGAGGTTCTCATAACGGATAGATGCCTATGCCGCGTAGCGGCTCGATTTTTTTTTACTTTTCGGGGATAATGGGGATATGAGCGTACTGAAAAGCAAGCGGGGGCTCTCGCGGCTTGAGTTTTACCATAACGCACGAAAGTTGCGGAAAGACATCACGAACCTGCTCCTGCGCGATTTTGGTGTCCGGGACAAGGTGCGCAAAGTCAAAACGGAGGACGGAAAAACGGTGTCCGTTATCGAAGGCTACCCGGACTGGCTCATTGAAAAGTTTCGGGACAGCATCATACAGATTCTGCGGAACCTTATGATGAATATCACGGCGGGCAACAGCGTATACCCGGTAAACGAGGCGGAATTACAGTTGCGGCGGCAGTACCAGACGGCGGCGATTGTCAACTGTGAGCAGTTGTTGCAGGAGATGCACTACTGCGAGGATATTCTGCCAGTTCACGTCTCGAAGTTTTTGCCTTATGTTGACGCTATAGAACTTGAAATAAAACTTTTGAAAGGATGGAGGAAATCGGCCAATAAGCTGGATAAAAAATTAAAAGGGAAATAACTGGGTGTTTTCTGTAACGTATTCCGGCTCGTCGTCGTTCTGCAATATCAACAACAACGGTACCGCCAACAATAACAGCGCGAGTGGGGCTGGTGGCTGCGCCCCCGATTCAGTGAGCCATGCCACGTGTAGGGTTTTTAATCCGACATGGCCGACACAGAAGGAGAAAACATCCTGCGGGGTAACACCCGCGAATATTCGCCTTGATACGTCCGGGCGGACGCTGGCTCAAGCTGTTGGCTTGAGCTTGGGGGGTTCTGCGAAACCCCATAAGCAAAGCCGTAGGCTTTGCGGCTGCATGGCGGGCTGACCGCGTTAGGCCTGTTTCATGCCCGTTGGCGTTATGCGGCATATCACGCGAACCGCGCTATGGCTGAGAATACTCCCCAGAACGTGGATGCCGCACAAGGCTTTTTTTAATTTTAGTTTTGGACATATATGACTGGCGGGGGAAGGCGGGAACGCCGCTATCAAAGAAGGAAGGCGGAACGTGACGCGAAAAAGAAGGCCAAACTTTCTCAATACGATGATTTTGACCGCGTTGCCGATTTTGACAATTTGTATCAGGCCGCCATCGACTCAATGCAGGGCGTGGTGTGGAAGGAGTCCGTCCAGCGTTACGAGGCCAACGCCATGCGAAACGTCGCGGCAACGCGCCGGAAACTCCTTGCCGGGGAAAGCGTTCAAAGCGGTTTCGTCCAGTTTACCCTGAGGGAACGCGGCAAGACGCGCCTTATTAAGAGCGTTCATATTTCAGAGCGGGTGGTTCAAAAATGCCTGTGCGACAACGCGCTTGTGCCGCTCCTCTCGAACACGCTTATTCACGACAACGGCGCGTCTATCAAAGGCAAGGGCGTTCATTTTGCGCTGCGCCGCCTTGTATGCCATTTATCGCGCTATTACCGTCACAACCGGACGAACGAGGGGTACGTCCTCACCATTGATTTCAAAAAGTTTTTTGACAGCATAGACCACGCGGTTCTTTTTGCGCTTTTGGGGAGAAAGATAAAAGACGGGCGACTTCGGGAACTCACGAAAAACTTTATCATGGTTTTTGGAGACGGCAAATCACTGGGGCTGGGAAGCCAGGTCTCCCAGATTTGCGCTATTTTTTATCCCGACCGCGTAGACCATTACATAAAAGAAAAATTGCGCGTTAAATACTACGGGCGGTATATGGATGATATGTACTTGATCCACGAGAGTAAAGAATACCTGCAAGAATGCCTTACAACAATCACGGAACTTTGCGCGAAACTGAAAATAACGATCAACATGAAAAAGACGCGGATTGTGAAGTTATCAGACGGCTTTGATTTTCTCAAAGGGAAATACCGTCTCTTTCCTTCCGGCAAAGTGTTACGCTTGCCGCACAAGGATTCGGCAAAGCGGATGCGGCGAAAACTGAAAAAGTTTAAGGGGCTTATTGATGCGGGAAAAATGAACTGGCGCGATTTACGCACCTCCTACCAGTCGTGGAGGGGGAACTACCAAAAACGATTTAACGCCCGTTACAGGGTTTTCTATATGGACTGCATCTATAATGACTTGTTTATTAAGAGCCGCGACAAGGCGGTAACGGAGGCTAAGAATGACAAAGGTTTATCTCGCAAAAAAAGGGAACAAAGTGGTTTGCAACACGAGCCTTGTGGCAATGAAAGCCATTGACGGTATCGAAACACCGGACATGGAAATCACCGAGGAGGAGTTCACGGCAGCGGGCGGCTTGCCCGCTTGAATTGGAGGAAAAATCACGCTTGGAAAAACCAAAGCGGAGCTTGCCGCCGAAAACAGCGCAACCCGCAGGGCAGAAATTGAGGCGGAATTACTGGCGGTAGACGTTAAGTTAGGCAGGGCGGCCCGAGCTGTCGCCGTGGCGGTGAAATCTGGGAAGTCGGCGACAAAGGCAGACATCGACAAACTGGAGGCACTGGAAGCCGAGTCGGAAAAACTACGCTCGGAATTGACGGGATCATAGCCTGTGCTTTGAGACGTAAATAACGGGCAGACATCAGCGCCTTGCACGCGCTGAAAAGCGATTGATCCGCTTACCGGAAATCCGGCATCCACCCGGCCTAACGCTAGACGGTTAGATTATCGGTTTTCTTTTCTCTAGATAAAAGCCCCAAAATTATATTTTTGGAGGATTAGTGAGGATGAAGACACCTCTTACTTATTACGGCGGCAAACAACAGTTGTCCGCCACGATTCTTGCGCTCATACCGGAGCACAAAGCCTATGTCGAACCTTTTGCGGGCGGCGCGGCTATCTATTTTGCTAAAGAACCGGCGGTCTGCGAGGTGATTAACGACACCAATGGGGAGCTGGTCAACTTTTACGAGGTGATGAAGCGTGATTTTTCCGCGCTTCAAAGTGAAATTGAGGTCAGCTTGCACAGCCGCAGACAGCACCGACAAGCCCAAGTTATCTATGCGAACCCCGATATGTTTGACCGCGTAAAAAGGGCGTGGGCGATCTGGATGCTGTCTAATACGTCCTATAGGGCAAGACTGGACAACGGTTTCGGATATGATCGTAAGGGCAAGGTTTCGGGAAAGCTGACAAACAAGCGCGATTCTTTTACAGCGGAATACGGGGCCCGGCTACAAAACACGCAAATTGAATACTGTGATGCGCTGCGGATTATCCGTAGCAGGGACACGCCGGAAACCTTTTTTTATTGCGACCCGCCCTATGTCGGCGCAGATCAGGGGCACTACGATGGTTACACACAGGAGGACTTCGACGGGCTGCTTGACGCACTTGCAAGTATCCAAGGGAAGTTTCTTTTAAGTTCTTATCGAAACAAGGCGCTGACTGCTTTTGTCGAAAAGCAGGGATGGGATTCGGTGGAGATCAGAATGAGTCTCAATATGAGTAACAACCACACTCCCCGGGCTAAAATCGAGGTTCTTGCTGCAAACTACCCGATAGAGGATAAGATAAAAGCGGTATAACGAAGAACGGCAAACACCCGCGAGAGGCGTGGGTTTGCCGTTCTCGCGGTTTGCATTTGTAAGACGATTGCACAGTGTTTAAGTTTGCGCGGGGCGGTTTTGACAGCCGTTTTGATATGTTTTGATGGGCGCGTTCAGCAAACGGTGTGTTAAAGAACTGGCCGCTTCCCGGAAAACTTTATGTCAAGGGGCATGCAAAGGTATCTTTTGTGTTATTCGCCGCCGTCCTCTGTTTGGCCGCTCTGCGGATGATCCAGTATTTTATTATCTGAGCCGGAGGGTTTTGGGAAAGGCTCCTTTTTCCTATATATTTGGAGTACTATCAAGTCTTTTTATAATAATATGGTGTGATCAGTGGGTCAGCTTATTCCAAATCCTGTGGAAAGGTTATCTTTTTGTTGGCGGGCGAGCCTTGAATAACGGCGACCGGCCCGCAAAACTCGCCCCAGATCTCGGCGTCATCGGTGTAGACGACCCCCTCCCGCAATTCCCGCGCCGCCGCTTTCTCGTGGGCGTAGAGAATGTCGGGAAACGCGAAGGCTTGCGGCGTTTGCGCCGTGGCCACATTCGCCCGCTTCAAGTGCCGCGTTATTTTCGCTTCCTGAAACCCGCCGCCGCTGATCTCTTTGGGCGTCTCGACAAGCGGCGTCACGGGCGTCACCGCCTTGTGCCTCAGCGCCGCGTCAATCGTCCGCTCGATAAGGCCAACGTCCACCCACGGCCGCGCCCCATCGTGAATCAGCACGTAATCGGGATAGTAAGCGGCGAGCAACGACAGCGCGTGATGAACGGACATGCGTCTGGAGCCGCCGCCCGGAACAAAAAGCGTCCGCGGAACGCCAGCAGGTTTTCCGCCGTCCCGCAAGAACCGGGACGGCAGGGCGTCCCTCGCCTTGCGCTCCCCGATTTCAGGCGCGAGCGGAACGGTTATCACGATGGCGCCAATGCGAGGCGACGCGGCGAATGCGGAGACCGCCGCGCCGAGCGCCGTGAGGGGCTTCCCCTCATCGTCAAGCGCGTCCAGCTTCAGGTACTCTTTTTTTACGCCGCCCATGCGGGAAGACGATCCCGCCGCGCAAATAACAGCGGCAATGGAAAGCCCGTCATTCATTGGGCGATTCCTCGACCGGATCTATCGGATCCACGCCGTCCTCATTGCCAACGCCGTCATCCGGTTCCGCGATATTCCCTTCCGGCTCATAATCGGCGATTCCCTCCTCTGAAGCGGCGCATTCCAATCGCTCGAAGATCATGCGCTCGACATCCTCATGGTTTTTGCTCAGGGAAAAGGCGATCTCATCTTCCATGAGTTTTTTTGCGGAATCGTACAATTTTCTTTCCATAATGGGAAGTTCTTTTATCTGGCTGCGGTGGTACAAAGAGCGTACAATGGCGGCGATATCCATGACACTCCCCTTTTTGAGGAGATCAAGGTTCAGTTGATACCGAAGTTTCCAGTCAGAAGGCATGGGATCGTATTTCTCGCCGATAAAATCAAGCGCCTCTTCAGCCTCTTCCGGCGATACAATAGGCCTAATCCCCAATTCATACGCTTTTTCCACTGGTATCATGCTTATCATGTCGGACACTTCAAAATAAATGACATAATACGGCGTTTGGACGCCTTTAAAGTTTCTATTTTCTATCGCCTTAATCTTTCCCACGCCCTGACTAGGATACACAACTTGCTGATCGACATGGAATTCAGGATGTACATAATCCATATTCATTGAAGAGTACTATACCATATAGTCCCTACTCTTGCAAGGCGGCTAACGGTATTGGTTTCGGGCTTTCTTCTTCGCCCACAATGCGGGAAATTTCTTCCAGCAATTCCCTGCTCCGCTTCGAGAGTTTTTCAGGCACTTTGACGATGAGTTTGATGTAAAGATCCCCGCGGTAGCTTCCTGACGGCACTCCCTCGTCCCGTACGCGCAAAAGTTTGTTGTTCTGGCTGCCCGCCGGGACTTTCACCTTGATAGTCTTTCCATCAAGAGTCGTGACGCGTATCTCTGAGCCAAGAGCGGCCTGCGTGATGGAAATGGGGATCGCGCAGTACAGATCGTTGCCATAGCGTTCGAAATGCTCATGGGGTTTTATCTTGATGAATACATACAGATCGCCCGTCGCGCCCCCGTTCTGACCCGCGTCGCCTTGCTTCGGAACAATGACGCGCTTGCCGTTTTCCACACCCGGTGGGATGGCAACCGAGAGTTTTTGTCGTTTTTTCTGAACGCCGGAGCCGTTGCAACCCGGACACGGATGTTCTATGATGACGCCCTCGCCCTTACAGTTCGGGCAGGTCGTCGCCATAGTGAAAAAGCCCTGGCTGCGCCGCACTTGCCCGCTTCCGTGGCAGGTTGGGCAGGTTTTTTTACCCGTTCCACTTGAAGACCCAGAGCCTCTGCAGGACGCGCAGAGTTCGTTATGAGTGTATTGGATTTCGATTTTAGTGCCGTAAACCGCGTCCTTGAACGGGAGTTCTATGTCGTAGCGGAGGTTGGCGCCTTGTCGCGCGCCGCTCCCGCCTGAACGCCGCGATCCGCCGCCCATGCCAAACATGTCGAAAATACTGGAGAAATCGCCGCCAAAAAGGTCTTCGAACCCCCTGAACGTCTGAGAGAAGTGGGAAAAGTCCTGTCCGCCGCTCATCCCGTCAACGCCAGCGAAACCGTACTGATCGTAAGCCGCCCTCTTTTCATCGTCGCCCAGGATTTCATAGGCTTCGGTGGCTTCCTTGAACTTTTCTTCGGCTTCTCTGCTGCCCGGATTTTTATCAGGGTGATATTGAATCGCGAGTTTTCGATACGCTTTTTTTATATCGTCTTTGGACGCGTTTTTTTGTACGCCCAACACTTCATAGTAATCCCGTTTCGCCATTTTTAGTGAAGATTGGAACCCAAGGGAATGGGCGGGGCGTCCCGTTGGTCGTCCCGCGAGCAGTTTCGTTCTTAATATAAAAACCTCTATTCAAACGGCGCGTTTGAACACACATCACATGCGCGTTCAATACAAGAAAGGGGAATTAGCCAAACAAAACAACGCTCGCTGTGGATAACCTCTTTCATACGTCGCTCCCCTCTTTTTCAGATGGACGCGCCTCGCTCTCACCCTCTGGTTCCGCTCCCCATCCTCCTATTTATCGTCTACCACTTCGTAGTCCGCGTCTTCGGCAGGCTTGGTATTATCTCCGCCTTGGTCGCCAGCACCGCCGCCATTGGCGTTGCCGTCAAAACCCGGCGGCGGCGCTCCGGCGTCCTGCCCGCCCTGTTGCGCTCCCTGATTTTTGTACACTTCTTCGGCGATTTTGTAGGACGCCTGTTTCAAAGCCTCGGTTTTATCCTTTATAGCCTGCGCGTCGCCGCTTTCAAGGGCGCGTTTCAAATCCGCGATGGTTTCTTCCACCTTGGATTTATCCGAAGCGCTCACCTTGTCGCCCAGTTCCCTGACATTCTTCTCAATGCTGTAGATCAAGGTTTCCGCTTCGTTTCGGGCTTCGGCTTTCTCTTTTTCTCGCCGGTCTTCTTCCGCGTGTAGTTCCGCGTCTTTGACCATGCGCTCAATGTCAGCCTCGTTTAAGCCGGAAGAGCTTTCGATGCGTATCTTTTGCTCCTTGCCGGTGCCCAAGTCTTTGGCGGACACGTGGACGATGCCGTTTGCGTCAATGTCGAATGTCACCTCAATCTGCGGAATGCCGCGTGGAGCGGGCGGAATGCCTTCAAGGTTGAAGTTGCCCAACGTCCGGTTCTGGCTCGCCATTTCCCGCTCGCCCTGCAACACGTGTATGGTAACCGCAGTCTGACCGTCAGCCGCTGTGGAGAATGTCTGGCTTTTGCGGGTTGGGATCGTGGTGTTGCGCGGAATGAGTTTGGTCATAACGCCGCCCAGCGTTTCAATGCCAAGCGAGAGCGGGGTGACATCCAGCAACAGCACGTCGTGAACATCGCCGCCCAAGATGCCGCCCTGAATCGCCGCGCCAATAGCGACGGCTTCGTCCGGGTTCACCCCACGGTTCGGCTCTTTTTTGAACAGGTCTTTCACGATCTGCTGCACTTTGGGGATGCGGGTGGAACCGCCGACAAGGATAACCTCGTCAATTTTATCCGCCGAAAGACCCGCGTCGGCAAGCGCTTTCTTGCACGGCTCTTTTGACCGTTCAAAGAGGTCGTCCACCATCTGCTCGAATTTGGCGCGGGTGAGGGTCTTTTGCAAATGCTTGGGACCGCTCTGATCCGCCGTGACAAACGGCAGGTTGATTTCCGTTGTCTGCAGGTTGGACAAGTCGATCTTCGCTTTTTCGGCGGCTTCCCGCAGACGCTGCAACGCCATTCTGTCTTTGCTCAGGTCGATGCCGGTGTCGTTCTTGAATTCCTGGATGAGCCATTCCTGTATGCGGCGATCAAAGTCGTCGCCGCCCAGGTGGGTGTCGCCATTGGTGGATTTCACCTCAAAAACGCCGTCCCCGAGTTCGAGAATAGACACGTCAAAAGTGCCGCCGCCCAAGTCGTAAACCGCGACGGTTTTTTCCTTCTTTTGATCCTTGTTAAAGCCGAACGCCAAAGAAGCGGCCGTCGGCTCGTTGATGATGCGCTTCACTTCAAGACCCGCGATCTTGCCGGCGTCTTTGGTCGCCTGACGCTGGGCGTCGTTGAAGTAGGCCGGCACCGTGATGACCACCTCCGTGACGGTTTCGCCGAGGTAATCTTCGGCCGTCTTTTTCATTTTCTGCAAAATAAAGGCTGAAATTTCCTGCGGCGAGTATTTTTTGCCGTTAATGTCAACACGGACGTCATTGCCCTGCTCCGCAACCTTGTAGGGAACGAGCCTCATTTCGCTCCCGACCTCCGAATACCTGCGCCCCATAAACCGTTTAATTGAATAAACCGTATTTTCAGGATTCGTAATCATTTGGTTTTTCGCGGGTTGGCCCGCCACGCGCTCGCCCTTGCTTGTAAAACCCACAATAGACGGCGTGGTCCTTCCGCCTTCCGAGTTCTGAATGACAACCGGTTCGCCGCCTTCCAAAACAGCTACGCACGAATTGGTCGTGCCTAAGTCAATCCCTATAATTTTTCCCATGACAACCTCCTTTATGTCGCGTCACTCCGGCATTGTCACTTTGACTTTTGCCGGCCTGATTATTCTATCTTTCAGGGTATATCCCTTTATAAGGTCTTCCGCAACCTTCGCTTCGCTTACTTCGGATGATTTTTCTACCATAAGCGCCTCATGCCGATTCGGATCGAAGATTTCTCCCGCAGAATCAAAGCGTTTCAGCCCCCATTTATTTTCAAGCTGGGAGGAAAGCCTTTTTTCTATCATGCTGACGCCTTCATAGAAGGCCTGAAAATCCTTGACCGTCCAATTCTCCGCATTTTCAGGCGCCGCGCGAAGCGCGCGTTCAAAATCATCCACCACCAGAATAATGTCAAGCAGAAGGCTGGTGTTCGCATATTCAATGGCCTCCTGTTTTTCGCGGTTCATGCGCTTGCGGAAATTCTCAAAATCCGCGACTTTACGCAGATATTGATCTTTCAATTCCGTGATCTGCCGCTCCAGTTGTTCTATTTTCGCGGCGTCGTCAAGGGAAGCCTCTTCCGCCGGCTCCGCGCCGTCCGCCTCCGTGACGCTCTGTTCGGCAACTTGAGCGTCCGCCTGTTCTACAGGCGGTTCGCTTGCGTTTGCGACAGGTTCTTCTTTGCGTTCTTCATTTTCCATATCGTACCTTTACTTATCTTTCTATAATTTAATCGTCGTTGCGGTTCTTCTATTTGAAAAATACTGAAACGGCAATTAAACGTCAAGAGGTATGAGAAAAAATTTACATGAGTCTGGCTGTTTGTGCGCCTGTGGACGCTGTGGCTTTTTGTGGCAGTCCATATCATACAAAACACTTGCATGCGGCGTACAAACCTGCGGGACGCAACCACTCAAAAGCCACGCATTTAGCAGACGGCGGCGTTTGAACAGGTCTCTTTACAAGCGGCGCGAAAGATCGCGCCGGACGCCGGGGAAGGACATTCCCGGATTGAGGGCGACGACGCCCTGTCAAACGCCTTTCTTGACCTCACGCCATCCCTAAGGGGCTTATGGCGCGGGGGATCCGCCTATAGGCTTCGCCTGCCCTGAATTGCGGCGAAAAGCAACGCAGCCGCTTGAATAAGCGCCGAGGTTTCAAACCGAAGCCCTATTGCAAGCATGGCGGACCGCGCCCCTTGTTCCAGGGCGGCGTATACAAGCGCAGACGGGATGAGGAGGAGCGGACGGTTGCGGGCGATAAGCGCGACTGCTATGGCGTTCCAGCCGAGTCCGCCGGGAAATCCTACATGGCAACGCCCATAGGTGCCTGCCACGGCGAAAAAACCCGCAAGGCCGGAAAACGCGCCGGATAGAGTCATTGAAGGCGCCCAATACCGGCTCGCTTCTATGCCGGCGTAACGGGCGAAAGCCGGACTTGAACCCGCGATTTTAAGCCTGTATCCAAGGACAGTCCTGTTGATGAACATATGTCCGGAGACAACCAGCAGCAACGCTATGACAAAAGAAACCGAAAGATTCGAAGGCGGCAGAATGCCGGGGAGCCGGGGAACGGCTTTTGTCGCAAGGAGGTTTCCCGAAGGATCGCGGAGGGGGCCGGCGAGAAGATAATCCGCGACCGGGGCAAGGGCGCCTGACAACAGGAAGCTGGTGATGATTTCGTTTGCGCCGGCTGCTTTTTTAAGAAAGCCCGCCATAAACCCCATGAGGCCGCCCGCTGTGATTGCGGCGAATGCCGCCGCCCAAAGGCTCATGCCCGCAACAGGAGGCAGGCTCAACAACACCAGCGCCGCCGCAAGGCCGCCTATGTAAATCTGCCCTTCGCCGCCAAGGTTGAAGCTCCCTCCCTGAAACGCCGCGACAGCGCCGAGCGCGGCGACAAGGAGCAGTCCCGTCGCGTCAAGGGTGTTCCCGCTGAACCAGACGCCATTCCATGGTCCTATAAAAAACGCGGACATTGCCGCCGCCGGCTCAGAAACGCCGGTGGCAAGGATAAGCAGGGTAAAAAAGAGAATGCACAGCGCGAGAATAATGAAATGTGAAACACCATAAATCCGTCTCATGGTTGGGGAGCATTTTGTCAGAAAAAGGCGTCTTATGCAAGACGAATCGCCCGCGCTTTTACATGGAGGATAAAAAGAACCCGCTTTTGTAACAATTTTACCCACTTGGCGTGGCGCAGCGTGGCGTGTCTCCCCGAAAGCGCTTGAATGCACGGCGATTTATGGCGTTTTGACTTGGCATATTAATTGCTTATTATAAATGAGACTTTCCCAAAACCAAGCCGAATCTTTGGTTCGTGGAACGTAGCTCGCATTTTGGGAAATGCCCAAATATCTTAAAGGAACTTCTAAAAACTCAACCGGAGTTTCCAGAGATTCCCTTAATCAATTCAGAGGAGAAGAACATGAATGCAAAGACAATTATGATGAGCGCGGTTATTCTGTTGGCGATTGCCGGCGCGACGTTTGGTCAGCCTGTGGACGATCCCATCGCGACGCCGCAACATGATCCGCAGACGCGACGGCAAAATGGCGGACAACAAGCGGAGTGGAAAGGACGGCGTCCCCGCGATCCGCGTGTGGAAAAAAGCGCGGCGAGCGGGAGTCTGGCCTTTATAAAAGGAAGGATCGCTCTGCAAAGCGATGACGCGGCCTATTACCTTAGAGGCGTTGATCGCCTCATTGGGTTTGTCGACGGTCTTACAGAAGGAGCGGAGGTGGGGCTTGAAGGGTATGCGTTTGCCATTCCTCAAAAGGATCAAAACGCGGCCGCCGAATATGTGTTTCATGTTGTAAAACTCACATTTAATGAAAAAGAGTACAATCTGAGCAATAACGCCCGTTTCAGCCAGGCGCCGCGGCGCGTCAGGAGCCTTCGGCCGTTCGGACAGTTTGAGCGTTTTCGCGAATTTCGGGACTTTCACAAGCGGCGCGCCGTCCCTTTGGGACGTAAAAACCGGGGACGCGGGGATTAATCGCGTACGCAAA
>JAIRTS010000252.1 GCA_031254795.1 Treponema sp. | reverse complement strand
GATAATTGGGATACAGCCACGCCCGAATGACGTGCAGCACGTTTCGCAGTTCTTCTAATCCTGCCATAATAGCCTCCTTGAAAAAGATATAAAAAAAGCCGCCGTCTTCTTGATAATGAATAATGAGAAGACAAAACGGCTGTTTCCCTGAAAGGAGAGATATGAGAATACCCGCCTTCTCGCGGGGCTTGTCTCTTATATATATATAAAATTCTGCGGGGGGGGGGGGGGGTTAAGCGAAACTCTCGCGCCGTCAGTCTTGAGCGAGAAGCGCGGCGGCGCCGTGTGGATTATATTGAAAAGATTCGCCGTGCCAACGCGCGATAGGTTCATATAAAACACTATACACGCTAAATGAAAGAGAGTCAATGCCGTTTTGAGCCATTTCGCGAAATTGAACACAAACGGCGCGGCGCGAGGCGCTATCCGCGATTGCGACCAGACCGCCGCCCGCTTTTGACGCAAGCGGCGCGAATTCGTGGTTTTAAGCGCCGATGTCTAACTGGCGTCTGTCCGCAAAGCCGGTCGCTTTGCGGACAGACGCTGACTACAAGTTCGTGTTCGCGCGTCTCTTCCGTCCGTATGGCTCGTGATTATGACATGAGGCGGTTCCAAAGCCAACCCGAACAACGTTCGCAAACGCAGGTCGCGCTTTGGAGCGGGCTCATATTTCAGTTGATTCGCCATAGAGAACCTTGCCGGTTTCAACGCTCACCGACCTTATGGTGAGTTTACGCTGACCGCCTTGGCCGGTGATAGAAAAAGTCACGATGGTCTCCACTCCCAGCATTTTCCCGATGCTCACATACGTGTCGTCACTCACTTCTCCCGAAGCCTGATATTGCTTTTCCGCTTCTATAACGCTCAAATTCTGCCGATCCAGAACAGTTATAGTCCCCGCGGCTATGACGGTTTCCGTTATTTCCCGGATAACGACGTCAACCATGTCTATTTCAGACGTGGATATGTTGAGCAAAGAAATGCGCGAGCGCGCCGGCAGAGCCGCGATGAGTCCGTCCGCCGCCTTTTTGATTGCCAGGTCGCGGGCGGACACGCCGGTTTGGTTCGCCGCCGCCGCCTCAATTTCACTGCGGAACCCTTCCAGACGGGCAAGCTCCGCGCGGGCCTTGGGATACCCTGTGGCTTGAACGAGGTTGGACATAAGGGAAATCGACACGTCCAGACCGTCCAGAGGCAACGCCAAAATCGCCGCGTTGTAACCTGCGGCCAGACTGCCCGTTTCCGCGTAAATTCTGGCGTAGGTTTCCTGAGCCGCTTTCACGCCGCCCGCCTTCACCAGGGCGTTAGCCTCTTTCATTCTGGCTTTGAGCGCCTTGTCCCTGGAGGTCTCCTTTTCCAGTTTCAGATTTTCCCTGGATGTCCATGTCACCACTTCGCGGTTAAAGTCGCTCAACGCGCTTTCAGCGGCGCGTTTGGCCATAGCCAAGCCTGATTGCAGATCTGACCTGTTATCCCCCGTATCCGACGCCGCGCGCGATATCCTCCGCTCGCCATTGCTGACAACCATTCCGTCCCGGTCGCGGATGATGCGGTACGTGAAATCAAGGGACACCCTCCGGTCATAGACCGTCGCCTGGACTTCGTATTTCTTGCCGTCAGTCGCTGTCTGCGTGCGTTTCTCCTGGTGGGACCCGTCTTGCACCGTATAGATGGTGACCGTGCCGGTCAAAATAGCGTCCGCTATGCCCGCGTTCGGCTTGTATGCGGCGTAATCCACCACCTTAAACGCGCCCGTCCCGTTGATTTTTTCCCTGAAGATTTCCGTCAGCGTCCGGGCGATGTCGCCCTGGCCTTCGAAGGGCTTGATCGTCAACCGCTCAATGCCGTTTGTGTCCATCTTGGGCGGATGATCGACGGTGATTGGTATGGAAGTTGAACACGAAACAAAAATCGCCGCCGTTATGACGAGCGTTCCCAAAATTAAAAAAAACCTGTTTTTCATTTTTACTCTCCTTTTCCTGAGCAGCGTCTTAAAACCTCTTTGGCTCGCCGCGTTAACAACGCGCGCGTCCGCGTCCCCATTTTTTTTGAACAGCGTCTTGCATATAGTGGACTTGTTCGACAACACGGGGGGGGGGGGGGGTAATGATCGCGGCTCCCCGTCGTCAATTTTAAGGGATAACTGCGGCCGCGCCGTATAAATTGCCTTGAATGGCCTCGCCATGTCAGCGCGCGATAGGTTCATATAAAACACTATACACGCTAAATAAAAGCGAGTCAACACTATTTCGAGCCTTTTTCCAAATCGAAGCGCGAGCCGCGCTGGCTTTCGCTTCGGCGTGAAAGCCGCCCCGCGCCGTTCGCGTCTTCATGGCGTTTGCGCGATTCGTGGTTTGTGGATTGAAACTTCACGCCTGATCCGGTATACTTGCCGCATGTCTGCCGATCCCAAAAATCCGCTCATTGTTCAAAGCGACAAGACTCTTTTGCTGGATGTACACGCCGAGCGGGCGGAGGCTGCGCGTTCCGCCATTATGCCCTTCGCGGAATTGGAAAAGTCGCCCGAACATATACACACGTACCGCGTCACGCCGCTTTCCCTGTGGAACGCCGCGAGCGCGGGGCTTTCGACGGCGAACATCATGAACGCGCTCGAAACGTGGACGCGCTATCCCATACCGCAGGGCGTCGCGCGGGGCTTTTCAGACACAATGGAGCGGTACGGGAAAATCCGTCTAATCGCCGCCGATGGACATGTCCCTGGCGATGGCGAATTGTTGCTTGTCTCCGATGACGCGGCGATTATGGCGGAAATAGCCGCGTCAAAAAGTTTGGGCAAATACCTCGCCGAAACGGAGAAAGGCTTCTCGTTGCGGCTTGTTGACCGGGGCAGCGTGAAACGGGAGCTTATCAAGCTAGGCTGGCCGCTGAAAGATGAGGCGCCGTTGCGCGATGGGGAGCCGCTTGAGGTGCGGTTGCGTGGCGCCGCGCTTTCCGGCCCGGTTTTTACGGTGCGGGATTACCAGAAAGAAGCCGTCTGCGCCGTGCTTGGGGACGGCTCTCCCGGCACGGGGTACGGCGTCGTGGCGTTGCCTTGCGGCGCCGGAAAAACCATCGCCGGCATACAACTCATGGCGGAGCTTAACACGAATACGCTCATACTCACCGCCAATACTGCGGCGGTACATCAATGGATAGCGGAGCTCCTGGACAAAACGGAACTCGCCAATGACCAGATCGCGGAGTACACCGGCGATTCCAAGCGAACCGCGCCGGTTACGGTGGCCACCTACCAGATACTCACGTGGCGGGCGGACAAAAAGGCGGATTTTCCGCATTTCAAATTGTTCCGCGCCCGCGCGTGGGGGCTTATCATCTACGATGAGGTGCATCTGCTTCCGGCGCCGGTTTTTCGGATTACCGCGGAGTTGCAGGCGGTCAGGCGGCTTGGGTTGACCGCGACGCTGGTGCGGGAGGATCACGAGGAGGACGCGGTTTTCAGCCTCGTTGGGCCGAAACGCTACGACATGCCGTGGAAAGAGCTTGAGGCGAAGGGTTGGATAGCCGAGGCGCTTTGCATGGAAATCCGTGTGAAACTGCCGGAAGAGCTTAAAATCCCCTACGCTGTCGCTTCCACACGGGAAAAGCACCGCGTCGCAAGCGAGAATCCGCATAAAGAGGCGATTGTACTGCAACTTGTCGAACTTCACGCGGAGGAGCGCATCCTCATCATCGGACAGTATATCCGGCAAATTGAATCTCTCGCCCGTCTTCTGAAGGCGCCGGGCGTCACCGGCAGAACGCCCAATGTGGAGCGGGAAAGGGTGTATGACGCCTTTAGGAGCGGAGCGATCAGGATTATTGTGGTTTCAAAAGTGGCGAATTTCGCCATAGATTTGCCCGACGCGTCGATGCTGATACAGGTTTCAGGCTCTTTCGGGTCCCGTCAGGAAGAGGCGCAACGGTTGGGAAGGATTCTCCGTCCCAAAAAGCGGAATTCGCTGTTCTACACGCTGGTCTCGCGGTATACTGTAGAAGAAGAATTTGCGGCCAACCGCCAGAAGTTTCTAGCCGAACAGGGCTACAAATACAGCATCCGGCAATGGGAATGAAAAAGCGGTGAGAAAAGAAAGAATGCCCCTTCCCGTTCCGAATCGCCGCCCTTTAAGGCGTGGCATGAGACTCCACTGTGAATAAAAAACAGGACGCGATGAAAAAAAAGCCGTTTGGAGACATGCGGGAGTGGGAAACCGCCCTTTTGACATTACCCGAAGAATCGTTCTTTTCTCTGGTCAGGAGCGTGTTTGGAAGCATCAAAACGCCTTTTTCCAAGCAACGTCTTGTTGATGATCTGAAAGCGTTCCTGTCCAACGAGGAAAACCGGAAAACGCTCGAAGCCTATATTGATGAGAAAGACGCGCTCCTTATAGCGAGCGTCGCGGTTTTGGAAAACCCGACCGAGCAGGAGCTGACGGATTTTATCGGCGGAGAATTAACCGGAAACGTCCACGCTTTTCTTATCAATATGGAAGAACGGCTCATTGTGTACCGGTTTAAGAAGGGCAGGATAGCGTATATCGCGCTTAATCCGCTGTTGGAGGGTGTGCTGGACAAATTCGCCCGAAACACACGGCGGCTTTTCCCCAGCGTCAGCCACGTCGGCAGCGTCAATAGCGTTAGCAGCGTCAGGCGGACGGAGGGGCCGGATGCCTATTTTCCCGCCATTGACGACCGGTTCATCGCGGCGAGTTTTTCTTTTGCGCTGGAGAAAGAGGGCGGATCCAGAAACGGCGGCGGATTGCGGAAAAACGGGTTTGGCGCAAGCAAAATGGATTTCCCCCAGGCGGCGCGGTACTGTACCGGCGCGTTGCGGGTTCTGGAGCTTCTCCACGCGGACGGCGCCAAAATGGAAGAAAAATTGGAAGTCAACGCGCGGAGCGTGGCGCGTTTCGGAAAACTCTCCCCTCGTGAAAGGCTTGAATACTATGTGACAGGCGTCTATCTATACCAGCATAAAACCGGTTCGCTCCACCAGCGTTTCAACGAATTCAACGCTTTTCATCAAGGACAGATCAAAACCATCGCGGCTTTTGTGCATCAGTTTCTGGATTTCTTCGCCATCCGCGCTACGGACGACGCCCGCCGGTACCCGCGGATCGCCTTGCAACGGATCGCCATCCTTTTGCAACGCAGAGGGCTTGGCGCGGATCAGGACCGGTCTGTGTCCCTGCCCAATCTCGCGGACTTGCTTTCGTGCCTTGAAACGCTGGGCATACTTATTCCTGACGAGTCCTCGCTCTGGCGGATCAACCCGGCTGTTTTTGACGACACTCCGCGCAGTGAATCGCAAACCGTCCTAAACATGGACACGGAATTTTCCTGCATCCTGTACCCGGGCATAGATTTCAGCGACGCGTTCGATCTCGCTTTTTTTTCGGAAGTCCGTGAAATGGGCGCGGTTGTCAGATTCGAGTTGACCCGCGAATCTGTTGTACGGGGCTTTGACCATGGAATAAGCGCGGACGCCATGATCCGGTTGTTAAACAGGCTTTCAGGCGGCCGGGTGAGTCAAAATTTGCGGTACTACCTCAAGGATTGGGAAGACAGGCGTCGCTTCGTGTCCCTGCATCATGGATTGGTGCTTTGCCTGGATGAAGAGCGGCGGTACCTTGCGGAAATTGAGCCGTTTTCCCGCTTCGTCGCTCAGGCTTTAGCGCCGGGCGTCTACCTGTTGTACAACATTGAAAGATCGGAGGCAGTCAGAGCCTTGCGGCACATGGGCGTTGATATTGTCGCTCAAACCACGCCAAGCGCAAGCGGCGACGTGGCCGGCGGCGGCGCCAGCTCCGCTTTCGGCGCGTTCGCTTCGGATGATTATGAGATACGGTTCCCCGCTCTTGCGTCGAGCGATCTTTCTCACGTGGCGCTGGGGGAACCTGACGCGCAGGAAGAAGCGCTCCCCCTGAAGCCGGAACGGGCGGCGCGGTACCTGGAGCATTTCCGCCGTGTGCTGGACAATTCCTCGGTTCCAAAATCAAAGCAGGAAGAACTCAAAGTCCATATTGAGAACCGTCTTATACTGAACGAAGAGCAGTTGTCGGAAGACTGCGTTTCTTATAAAAAAATGGAAGCGCATCTGCTTGATCAGACAGGGAAAGCCAGCATTATACGCGACGCTATCACCACAAAGTCCACGCTTGATGTCCGCTGGATAACTATGGACGCAAACGGGGGAAAAAACGGGCGAGACGGCGGACATGAGCGTGACGCTCCGCGTTACGCGGAGCGCCACGCCGTCGGCGTCCCAAAAAAGCTGGAAAAATCGGAAGGCAAGCTCATGCTGTTTCTGGAAACGCAAGAAGGGGAGACAAGCATTCCGTTGCGGAAAATCCTCTGCATTAGAAAAATAAAGAAATCTATTTTTGAGTAGGAAGAAATTATGCCATTGTTATCATTTTCAAGCCAGCAGGCGCTGGTTAAGGATCAGGCGAAATTAGCCGTGCTTATCGACGCGGACAACGCGCAATCGGTGAGCATTGAGGGACTTCTGGATGAAGTCGCAAAATACGGAGTCGCGAGCATTAAGCGGATATACGGAGACTGGACCAGCGCCTATCTCCGTTCATGGAAGGACAAGCTGCTGGAATGCGCCATTCAGCCCATTCAGCAGTTTTCCTATACAAGCGGGAAAAACGCCACTGACAGCGCGATGATCATAGACGCGATGGATCTGCTGTACAGCGAAAAACTCGACGGCTTCTGCATCGTGTCGAGCGATTCTGATTTCACCCGTCTTGCGGCGCGGCTTCGGGAGAGCGGCAAGACAGTCTACGGCTTTGGAGAAAAAAAGACGCCCCGCCCGTTTGTCGCGGTGTGCGACAAATTCATCTACACCGAGATTCTCCGCGCCCAGCAGGACGATGAAGACATGAAATCCGAGCCTATCGCAAAAGCCCGCAAAGACTTCAACGACGACAAAAAACTGCTGAAGCTGCTCGGCGACGCCATAGACGACATTGCCGACGAATCGGGCTGGGCATACCTGGGGGGCGTGGGGCAGAAGATCAACAACCGTTCCAGCGAGTTCGATCCGCGAAACTACGGCTTTAAGAAGCTCGGCGATCTTTTCCGGGCTGTGCCCCAGTTCGAAATTGAGGAGCGCCAGCACGAGAACGGCGGCGGCAGGCAGATATACATACGGAAACGGAGTTGATTTTGTATGCGCAGTTCAAGGGGGAACAGGGCGTCCGTCTCAAGCGAACGCCTCTATGCGACCTCTTGCTTCAAATTTTTATATATGTTATAATGCTTCCATGAAGGCCATGCGGAAAAAGGTTATAATGGTTGATGATAATATTATCAACCTGACTTTGGGCAAAAGCATCCTATCCCAACATTATGATATTTTTACGGCGCCTTCCGCGGAAAAACTCTTTAAGTTGCTTGAGTTGGTGAAGCCGGATATTTTGCTTTTGGATATAGAAATGCCCGATATGAGCGGGTATGAGGTGATAAGACGGCTCAAAGCCTCCAAAGAGACCGCGAATATACCAGTCATTTTTCTGACCATACGGAACGACAACAACAGCGAGCTTGAAGGGCTTAACCTCGGAGCGATTGACTATATCACAAAACCGTTCTCGCCGGCGCTGCTGTTGAAACGAATTGAGATGCACCTGTTGTTGGAAAGCCAAAAAAACACGCTGAGAATCTACAACAAAGAACTGGAGCGGCTTGTGCTGAGAAAAACGGAGACTATTCTCGGCATGCAAAATTCCATGTTCAATACGGTCATTGACCTCATAGAATTTCGCAGTGTCTCAAATAAAGGTCATTTGCGGCGAACCTATCACTACCTCAAGATACTCGTCGAGGCTATGCTGGAAAGCGGACTTTACCATGAGGAAACAAAGAAATGGGATGATCTGGAGACCATGATCCGATCTTCCCAACTCCATGACATAGGAAAAATCTCCATCAGCGACGCCATCCTGCTGAAAGCGGGAAAGCTGACCGGCGCGGAATTTGAAGAAATGAAAAAGCACGCGGTGTATGGGGTGGAAATTATTGAAAAACTTGAAAAGGACGCGCCGGATTATGAGTTTTTAAAATACGCGAAACTATTCGCGGGAACTCACCACGAACGGTGGGATGGGAAAGGCTACCCTTATGGATTGGCGCGTGAATCAATACCGATTCAGGGGCGTCTTATGTCTATCGCCGATGTGTACGACGCGCTTGTTTCCCGAAGACCCTATAACCTGCAACGGCCGTCTCACGATGAGGTCGTGCAATGCATCAAAGACGGAAAAGGAACCCAGTTCGATCCGGAGTTGATCGATTTGTTTCTAATTGTTTCCGATGACTTGAAAATGATTTTAGAGGAAGAATATTGAAGTGAGCGCCTATGGCAATCCCATAGGCGTTTTTTTTAAGAGGATATTGATGTTGACAGGGCGGCATTTCATAGAGCCTGGTGACTGGACGCTGGAAGAGATGGACGCGCTGTTCTCTCTGGCTGAAAAGATCGAGCGGGAGCCTTGAGTATCTGCGGGATTCCTGCAAGGGCAAACTGCCAGGCGTTTTTTCTTTGAGCCAAGCGCCGGAACGCGGCTGAGTTTTGAGGCGGCGATGCTTCGGCTTGAGGGGCGTGTCTTGGTTTTGTGGATTCCGCTTCCAGTTCCGCTTCCAGTTCCGCGGCGAAGGATGAAAGCCTTGTCGGACATCACTCGCACCGTAGCGTGCTATGCCGTGTATGCTGACGCCATCGAGATGAGAAATCTCATGGAAGACGCCGCGTCGCCGGCGTCCCGCCATTCCAGCGCGCTGGTTGTCAACGCCGGACGGCGGACATCACCACCCCACCCAAACGCTTACGGACATGCTTGCCACCCGCCGGATACGAGGCGCGACAGGCAAGCTCGCCATCGGTTTCTGCGGATGCCTTACATTCGAGCCACGGTTCACTCCCTTGCAAAAGCCCTGTCCCTGTTACCCTCATATTACAATGGTGTTTATTTCGCCGCCGGAGCTCAGGATGCCGTCGTACATTACCGGAAAACTTGCCGGCGCCGGCGTTTCACACACGGAGACGGGCAACCTTGAAGAGGCGAGCGGAACCCTTGACGTGCCGTACATGCCCCGCGTTCAACGGGAGCGCTTCTTCAATGAGGAAGACTGCATTAGGCTCAAAGATAGTTATATTCTTAATAAGTTCTTAATAAGGAGAAAATGAGCGTGGCGAAAAAAGATATGGCGGTGTCGCGCCCTTTGCCCCGCGCCAATGTGATCGCGCCGGAAGTGGACGCGGATCCACAGTCCGCGTGTTTCAGACAGGCGAAATACGGCGTGTATGTACGAATGGCGCTGCCGGCGTCCATTTTTGGTGTTGTACGTTAAACATAGCGAAAATAAAAAACGGCGTTGTCATAGATCATACCGCAAGACTGGACAGGACATAAAGACTTTCGGTGGTGATCTACAAAGTATGATAAAGGGGCAATGACGACAGGGACACAAAGAAGTACTATGAAATCATGTCAGTAACCATAGAAATCAAGTGCCCTCGTTGCCATAGTCCTAGCATAACCCGAAACGGGAAAAAACACAACAGCAAACAAAATCACCTCCGCGCCCAATGCGGACGTTAGTTCGTCGGCGGCCATGAAACGACTTGTCGGGGACGCCTTTCCCGGGGCGTTGAGACGGTCAAAATCATGCTTGTCCGGGTAATCGGCATACGGGACATCGACGCCGCGCCGTAAATAAGTGTCGCCAAAGTCTTAAAAGTCCTCAAATCAAGTAAATATCAGATAAAACCGAGACAAACCCGCTATGACTGCCTTGAGACAGACGAATTTTGGACATATGCGGGGAAAAAGAAAAACAAAGTGTGGCTTATTTGCGCGTATCACCGGGAAAACGGGGAAATCGTGGCGCATGTGTGGGGGAAGAGGGAGCTAAGGTGAGAAGGCTGAGAAAGAGGATGCGATGGCTTGAGATAAGCTATGACAGGCTGGCGACGGATGATTGGGATAGTTTTATTTCAGCCTTCGCGGAAGACAGTCACGACACGGGGAAGAAACACGCCGTAGGGACAGAAGGGAACAATTGCCGGATGAGGTACCGGATAAGGCAGGCGTTTCGGAGGACGTGTTGTTTTTCCAAGAAGATGTACAACCATCTGAAGGCGTTTGACATGGTCTTCTTCTACATCAACTATGGCTTCGTTTGAGAGCCATCATACTTTGTGGATCACCTCCAAATAATAGATAAGAGATAGTGGGGTGGCTGATGAGGCATCCGGGCAGGCTTTGGATTGAAATAAGACGGGTGGCGAGTCGGCCTTGTGGGTGAGCGGCGATCTGCTCGACAAGCATAGAGACATAGCGGCCTGTTACGATGCGGCCTTTTCCGCTACGCCTGCCTTTGCCGTGTCATCATCTCCAATGATGACCGCTCCTACGCACCCCGTGCGATGACTGTACTTGCACGTCATTGCGGAATTGTCCTTGTCAGTATTTGTAGGATATTCGCCCCACCGCCTGCGGCCATTGTGTCACCGATCAAGAATCCGAATCCATGAGGCGCACGTCATGCAGCGTCTGATGCTGACAGTACGTTTCGTCTCCATATTTTGATTTTCTTTAGAATATTCATATTCAAAGTCGCGTTCCAAGTAAACACAGGTGTCTTGTTGGTTAAGGGATATTTCTTCGCAGAAAAATGTAAGAAAATATTACATCTGTAATATTTCGTTACAATTCTCGGAATATATTGACATATACCGCATAAACTGCTATATTTAGATACATAAACAAATATCTATGAGACAGCAGTGGAAACTAATGTAATGAATAATGTCAAAGAAAACATCAGACGTCTGCGGGAGAAACTGGGAATGTCGCAAGATGACATAGCAAAAAGACTACATACCTCCCGTCCTGTCATTTCGAATTGGGAACGGGGAACCAGTGAGCCATCATCCAGTCAAATTTTTAGACTTGCGCAAATTTTGGGTGTTCCGGTGGACGCTTTGTTTTCACCTGGCGATAAATCTAACCTAGTGGTGGTATTTGATACTTCCGTACTTATCAGACGTCCAGCAATAATTAAAGAAGCGTTAGAAAAATTTGACGAAGTTATTATTCCCAGCGTCGTTATTGATGAATTGAATAATCAGAAAGACGATAATAAGACTAAAGCATGGCTTAAACAACGGGCATGGTATGTGATGTGCATAATCAATGAACTACGAGAGAAAAACAAGAAATTAATTATTGGTAAATCGGAAGAACAAAATGGCAAAAATGATGAACGGATTGCGAAGGTTGCTATTGATAGAGCAGTTAAATCACTTGCCGACCAGGTCTATATGTTTGCGTGTGATGTCTATTTTCCTTTTCTGGTCAAAGAAAAACATAACAACTTGTATCTTTTAACTTTCGAGGAATACACGAAAAAATTCTCGGAAGAGAAGGATTATGATATTGCTAAGACACAGGACTTTTTATCATTTTTGAAGAACCGGGAATTTGAGAAATTGAGAAATCATCTGTATGATCCTGAAATAGATATTAACTTCATTGATCCTGAAACAGGGTATACTCCGTTAATTCAAGCGTTGCGCTTAAAAAATATTGATATTATTAATGATCTGATTGAAAAATACCGTGCTACCATTGACATAGACAAACATGACAAACATAAATACGGCTTCACGCCGCTTCTGCATACAGCGCAGATGCAAAATATTGAGCTTATGAAACTTCTCATAAAAGCAGGAGCGGATACTGATGTAGGTAGCAACGGTAATAACAGCGGAAATACACCGTTAATGGTCTGTGCGTGGCACGGTTTTGAAGCTGGTGTTGAGTTTCTTGCCGCACAGGGCGTTTCTTTTAATATGCAAGACAGTAATGGTTATACGGCCTTAACGAAGGCTTGTATTAAAGGTTTTCCGAATATAGTGGGGATGCTCATTGACAAAACCGATTTGAATATTCGATCCAGAGAAAATAAAAAAGCGATTGAATATGTTAATCCACACAAGAAAAATGGCGTGGAAATCTACAAACGATTTAAGGAGAAAGAACAATGATAGATAGAGCGTGCATTTCAATCAACAATACTTGCAATCTTTATTGCCGATATTGTAATTTCCGTAAAACCGGAGTCATCA
>JAIRTS010000199.1 GCA_031254795.1 Treponema sp. | reverse complement strand
CGCTCGAAGATCATGCGCTCGACATCCTCATGATTTTTGCTCAGGGAAAAGGCGATCTCATCTTCCATGAGTTTTTTTGCGGAATCGTACAATTTTCTTTCCATAATGGGAAGTTCTTTTATCTGGCTACGGTGGTACAAAGAGCGTACAATAGCGGCGATATCCATGACGCTCCCCTTTTTGAGAAGATCGCTGAAATCATCAAAGATTGTAGTCTCAGATCGCAGTATCTATCAAAGAAATTTTATATTTAAGTCGATTATTACATTATCTATTGAAAATAACAAAAAGCCATGCTATCATAGAAATATGACAAACAACAACCAACTGAAAATCTGTTATATTGGTGGCGGATCCCGCAACTGGGCGTGGGTGCTTATGCAGGACTTGACTTTTGAAAAAGAACTTTCCGGCGTTATCGAACTGTACGATATAGAGTTTGAAGCCGCCAAGACCAATGAGTTAATCGGTAACACTCTAATGGAAAAATACAACAAGGGAAGATGGTGCTTCCACGCCAACGCATCCTTGCAGGAAGCCCTTGAAGGAAGCGATTTTGTGTTTGTGTCCATCCTGCCCGGCGATTTTAATGATATGGCAGTGGATGTACACACGCCGGAGCGATACGACATCTACCAGTCTGTGGGAGATACCGCTGGAGTGGGAGGACTCATCCGCGCTATCCGCGCCATCCTCCAATTCCGGGAAATTGCCCGTGCCGTCAAGCGATACGCTCCGGATGCCTGGGTTGTCAATTACACCAACCCCATGGCTATCTGCGTCAGGACGCTGTATCGGGAGTTTCCACATGTCAAGGCTTTTGGCTGTTGCCATGAGGTGTTCAACACCCAAAAGCTACTGGCGACGGCACTTGAAAAAGCGGGACTTGCGCCGGAAGGCACTATAAAGCGAGAAGACATTAAAACTCGTGTGTTGGGGATAAACCATTTTACATGGATCGACAAGGCTTCATGGAAGAGCATTGACATTTTTCCGTATTACAAACAATTTGTCGATGCGTACGCCGAGTCCGGTTTCAGGGGCGCGGGGTCCGCGACTACGTTTGCGGCGGGTGGAACCAGCAGAGAGGACCCGGATGAAGCAGTCAGGTTGAAATACTTCTCTTCCACCGAGCGGGTCAAGATGGATCTTTTCCACCGTTACGGTTTGATCGCTGCGGCGGGCGACCGTCATCTTGCAGAATTCTGCCCCTATTCGTGGTACCTTGCGAATCCAGCGCATGTGGAAAGTTGGGGATTTGCCCTTACGCCCGTATCATGGCGGATAAGTAACCAAAAGAAGCTGAAAAAACTGGCAAGCACCTATAGTGAAGGTGCCGCCGCCATGACGCCTGTTGAGTCTGGAGAGGAAGGCATAGCCATTGTAAAATCCCTTGTTGGTTTAGGAAACCTCGTCACCAATGTGAATATGCCCAACTGTGGACAGATGCCTGATCTGCCCCGTGAAGCGGTGGTGGAAACCAACGCCTCCTTTTCTCGGGATGACGTTCAGCCGTTGGTGAGCGAAGGGTTGCCGACTGATGTGCGGGTGCTAGTGGCTCCCCACGTCTTGGCACAGGAGGGGATTATCGAAGCGGTGTTTGAACATGATCGGGAAAAAGCCTTCAGGGTATTCTCCCACGATTCGGCGGTACAAAAACTGCCACTGTCTGACGCCCGTTCCCTGTTTGATGAAATGTGCGCTAAAACCCGCGTCGATGGCATATGGGGACGCGCTTAATTGATAGACAGACACTCCCTTATAACCCGCCACAATCCCGTGTACACAAAACTCGAAAAAGAAGCCCCTCTCTCCGTGGGAAACGGCGCGTTTTGCTTTACTGCTGATTTTACCGGTTTGCAGACGCTTTCCACAGAATATGCCGCCGGAGCGGAGGCTTTTCCCCTCTGTACCATGTCCGAGTGGGGCTGGCACTCCTACGCCAACGCTCCCAAAGACGACTCTCTGTTGCGCCTCGATCCTTTCGACACGGGTGGCAGGAAGGTTTGCTATGCGGTGGACGAAACGGGGCAAGAAACGGTGTTTCGAGGATTGCGTCAGAACATCCACAAGTTTCATCTGGGGAAAATCGGCTTTGAGCTTGAGGGCGCACTCCTTTCTTTTGACAATACAAAGCCGCTTAAACAGCGCTTGAACATCTGGGAAGGGGTCTTGTATTCCGAATTTACCATTGATGGAGTGCCGGTTGCAACAGAAACGTTTGTACATCCCGAAGAAGACGCTGTCTATGTGCGTTCCACCTCACCATTAATCAAAATGCGAAAATTGCATGTCGTGCTGCATTTCCCGTACGGCAGCCACAAAAAAAGCGCCGCCAATTTCACCGCTCCTCTTTTGCATACGACCAGTTTTAGCAGAAAAGTGGATGGTGTTTTCATGTTTGAGCGTGAAATGGACGACACACGGTATCGGGTGACCGTCTTCGCTGGTGGCGCGGGTGTTGATGCGCGCTTCCATGAAGGCGCGCATAGCGCGGCCTTTATACCACACCATGCGTCGCACGCCGAAACGCTGGAACTCGCCTTCCACTTTGAGCCATGTCATGTCCCGGCGATGGCATCGCTTTACGAACGTCAACTGCAACAGTGTCGGGCGCAGTGTCAATCCACCCTTCCTTGCTTTGACGAGGCGAAAACTGCGTGCATGACGTTCTGGGAACAGTACTGGATGCGAGGCGGCGCGCTCGATCTATCCCAATCCTCCGACAGCCGTGCTTATGAGCTTGAACGGCGCATCGTGCTGTCCCAGTATCTTACGGCAATTCAAAGCCGAGGAAGACTGCCTCCAGCAGAAACAGGACTTGCCTGCAACAGTTGGTATGGCAAATTTCATTTTGAAATGTACTATTGGCATACGGCGCATTTTGTGTTGTGGGGCAGGAAAGAGGAATTAAAAAAAAGCCTCGCCTACTACAAAACAATACTGCCTGCAGCGCAGAGAATAGCCGCTTCACAAGGCTATCAGGGAGCGAGGTGGCCTAAAATGTGCGATCCCACCGCATACAACACACCGTCTTCAATAGCGGTTCTGCTGATCTGGCAACAGCCCCACCCGATCATGCTTGCGGAACTCTGTTACCGCGCCGGAGAGGGACAGGAATTCTTTGCAGAATACCGGGATGTTATTGTAGAAACAGCGGAGTTTATGGCAAGTTTCCTGCGCTGGGATGGGGTTCGTTATGTACTGGGGCCGCCGTATATTCCGGCTCAGGAAAGGCACGACCCCAGAATCGTCCTGAACGCGGCGTATGAAATCGAATATTTCCGCTGGGGCTTGCGCCAGGCCGATGTCTGGCTTCAACGGCTAGGAGAACTTCCCCGTTTTGGAAGTATCGTGGACAAGTTGGCGCTTCCCGCGCAAAAGGATGGCGTGTATCTTGCACATGAACGTTGCCCGGATACGTTTATAAAGCGACCTTTCTACACCGATCATCCTTCAATGCTCGCCATGTACGGCGTTCTGAACAGCAAAGTGGTTGATCCCGCAAGCATGTCTGCGACTTTAGACAAAACACTTGCGGTCTGGGAGATGGACACCTTTTATGGCTGGGACTTCCCCATGCTTTCCATGTGCGCGGCGCGTCTGGGACGAAGAGAGGACGCGTTGCGCCTCCTCCTCATGGAGAAACCCAAAAACACCTACCTTTCCAATGGACACAACAAGCAGTCAGGAAACGGCGATTTGCCCCTGTACCTGCCGGGGAACGCCGGCCTCCTCCTTGCTGTGGCAATGATGGCGGCGGGCTGGGATGGGGACGATGGAAAACCCGCGCCGGGTTTCCCCAATGACGGTTCTTTCGTCATCGAAACGGAAAATCTGGTGAAATATATATAAGCGGTATGAAATGCCTCCCTTTTTATGAAAAAGAAAAACGCCTCGACCGTTCATTCCCCTTTGTCGCGTGGGACAGCGAAAAACCAGGCTTCTGGTTTCCATTTCATTGGCATCCCCAAATTGAAATCGTGTACATCCTTAAGGGAAGGCTGGAGGCTGCTGTTGGCGGAAAATCCGAAGAGGGGGATCAAGGGGATATTATCGTGGTTGACTCGGGGCTGATCCACGCTTATTCCAATCCAAGCCCGGCGGCCAGCGCGAGGATTTTTCAGTTCGGACTTGAAATCTTCTCGGAAACCCTGTCGGATATTTATGGTCCCGAAACATCCCCACTGTTCAGGCGGAAATCTATCGTGAGCAACCATGACGCCATACACGGACGGCTTGAAATGCTGTTGGACGGTATTTTTGAGGAATATCAGCGGCGACAGACGGGGTGTCGGCTTGCGATCATCTCGAAACTCTACGAACTGTCCCTGATTTTTTTACGGGAATTGCCTGCGGAAAAGAGCGGTGGGCATATCAAGCGGAATAACAACCATGAACGGCTGGAACGGATATTCACTTTTTTTGAGAATAACTTTGAAAATCCCGGACTCTCTCTGGAAATGGCCGCAGACAAAGCCTGCCTGAATAAATTTTATTTCTCCCGCTACCTAAAAGAACAAACTGGACGGAGCTTTTTTGAACATCTTTCCCGTATACGGCTTCACCAAGCGGAACGGCGTCTGGCGGGAACGGATTTGCCGATTACAGACATCGCCTACATGTGCGGCTTCAATAGCCTCGCCACGTTTAACCGGATATTCAAGACCTATACCGGAACCACTCCTTCGGCATACCACGAGGGAAAAACGCCGCGCTCCTCAAATCGGCGCCTTACCTAAAAACAGCGCAATTTTTGATAAAAAATCCACAATAATTGATTGGCGTTCCTTATCCTCTTGCGATATTCTTAAAGAGGTGCCATTGTCTCTTTATCTTCAGGTTTACGGATCAGAATATTTGGCGATCTTCTGGCGTAGGTTTTGTATATTGGACAATGTAATCGTTACGCTTCCTTCTCTACGAATCCTCCGCTCGTGATTATGCATCGCATCTAACAAATTGTCTCTTTTTAGAGCCTGTCCCAAAACTAATTGACTGTGCGTTACGCGCACGGTTTTGGGACAGGCTCTTGCGGTTTTTCAGGCTTTCAACCTTGCAAAACCGCGAATTTCACGGTTGCTTTCCCAAAAACTGAAGTTTTGGTAAAGCCTCTTTAGTATATAAATTCCCGTTGTAAAGCGATGGACTGTCCGTACTTTCGCATCCTCCTCTTCATAGTAAGGTTTCAAGGAGCTTATATATGAAAAAAGTCTTTTCATAATTTTGATCGCCGCACTTCCACGACGATTGGCACTCAAGAAGTTCGAATTGATGGTGGCACG
>JAIRTS010000141.1 GCA_031254795.1 Treponema sp. | reverse complement strand
CGGGCGACGCTTTTTGCGCCGCTTTTTTGGGCGCGTGGTTGCGCGACAAATCGTTTGGCGAATGCGCGAGTTTCGGCAACAAAGCCGCCCGCGAGGTGCTTGATGTGGACGGCACGTTTGTAGACAGGAAAAAAATGTCCGGCATTGCGCGGCTCCTTGGCGGGTGACGCGCCGACGTGGCGCCGGTTGCTTTGCGGCGGGCGTTCGACAACCGTCTTGACAAAAACTCCGCTTTTGATGATATACTTACAACAAGGTCCAATAGCTCAGGGGATAGAGCGGCCGCCTCCTAAGCGGCAGGTCGGCCGTTCGATTCGGCCTTGGATCAAAGACAATAGACGCGCGTCGCGGACTGTTTTCACGGGTGGAGAAACACGCTGGGAAAACACAAATTTTCCCGACAACCTACTTGACATAAAATGGAAAATCAGGTAGATTACACACAAGAGCTTGTTCCATGAACAAGCTCTTGGAGAAAATTGTTAATTTTATGTAACATAATGAATTATGCAAAGGCAATTTTTTTCTAGGGGTAAGGGGCTGTTTTAAAACAGTTTCACATATAATTTCAAAATAGCGAAGTTTTCCCAACGGATACGCCGGATGCGCCGGACGACAGTTCGGGACTGGCGATTGATGGGAAAGCCTCGGGTGAATGTCTCCTTCGTCTAGTGGTCAGGACATCGGGTTTTCATCCCGACAACAGGGGTTCGACTCCCCTAGGAGATGGTTTTAACGCGCGGCGCTTGGACGGCGGCGCAGCCGCGACGCGCGACCCATTATATCATACGCCATAAGGAAGGGCAGTTGTCAGAAAAAGATTTGCGGATCAATGAACAAATTAGGGTGAGGGAGGTTCGTCTCATTCGGGACGAGGGAGAGCGACAGGGAATCATGCCCACTCAGACAGCGCTTGAAATTGCTCGTTCGGTGGGGCTTGATCTGGTGGAAGTTGCGCCTCAGGCTACTCCGCCTGTAGTTAAAATTCTTGATTATGGTAAATTTAAATTCGAAAACGAAAAAAAAGTCCGCGACTCAAAGAAAAAGCAAAAATTGCTTAAACTAAAAGAAATTCGTATGCAACCCAAGATCGATGATCATGACATGGAATTTAAATCAAAGCATGTTAAAGAATTTCTTGTGGAAGGCAACAAAGTCAAGGTTACAATCAGGTTTCGGGGCAGGGAGCTTGCCCATACGGAACTGGGATTTGGCGTTATGAACGATATGTTAAAACGCATTGAAGGTGAATATGTCATGGACAAGCCTCCGGTAATGGAAGGGCGAAACATGTCCATGATAGTAAGCCCGAAGGCTAAGAAATAATGAGGATAGCAGTATGCCGAAAATGAAGACGAGAAAAAGCGCAGCAAAACGCTTTTCTTTTACCGGAACAGGCAAGGTCAAGTACAAAAAGCAAAACCTTCGCCATATTTTGACCAAGAAGTCGACTAAACGGAAGCGAAATCTCCGCCACGCCGGCATCTTGTCGAAAGACAATGTCGCTGTTATTAAAAAGCAGCTTCTACCCAATGGGTAAGCGTAAAAAAAGGAGGGTATATGCCGAGAGCGGTGGACGGGGCGAAACGGAAGAATCGCCGTAAAAAGATATTAAAACTCGCAAAAGGGTATTGGGGAAGACGGCATTCGAATTTCAAAACCGCAAAAGACGCGGTGACAAAGGGGCTTTCTTACGCATACCGCGACAGAAAAGACCGGAAAGGCGATTTTCGTCGAATTTGGATTGTGCGCATCAACGCGGCGTGTCGCGCGGAGGGCATTAGCTATTCGCGTCTTATAAACGGGCTTAACAAGGCTGGCGTTGTAATCAACCGGAAGGCGCTTGCAAGCCTCGCCGCTGAAGATGCGGCGGCTTTTAAAGCTGTTGCGGAAAAGGCGAAGTTCGCCTTGGGGGTGTTGTAATATGGCTACGCTTGAGAATGTAAAATTGCTGGAGGCGAAGGTCTCTAGGGCGGTTGAGCTGGTAAAACAACTGGTCAGAACAAATGCGGCGCTTACAGAAGAAAACAAACAGCTCAAGAAAAAAATTGACTCGCTTCAAAATCAGATAAATGAGCTTGAGTTCGCGATACTTGGCTACAAGGAAGATCAGCAACATATTGAGACAGGCGTCCTTTCGGCGCTGGACAGGCTCAATCAGGTTGAGGATTCCTTGGAAGTTAAAACGGATTTGGAGCGGGTTGCGGCTTCTATCCCGCTAAACGCTCAGCCTGAACAGCCCGTTCAGAATCTTCCTGCTAACGGCGAGATGTTCCACGAGCAGGGATACCAAGATAGTAACGCCTACTCCTCGTAAGAATATGGCGAAAACCAACCTCCGCATTGAAGTATTGGGAACCTCGCTTTCTATTGCGGCGGAGGAAGACTCTGAATACCTCAACCGTCTGCTTGAACGGTATCAACTGGCGGTTGAGGAAACGCAAACTTCAACAGGACTTAAAGAACCGCTCAAATTGGCTATTTTGACCGGGTTCCTTGCATACGACAAGTACCTCAGGGTATGCGACCGTCATGAGGTTGAACAAGAACTCAGCATACGCGAAGAACAGGAAACTGAAGAAATAACTCGCCATCTCATTGAGCGCATAGACGAAGCTCTAGAAAACGAGGTGTGATATGCATCCGGTCTTTAAGCTCAAAAATCAGGCGAAGCATTACGCGTGGGGTTCTCCCGTTTGGATTCCTGAATTGCTTGGAGAAAAAAATCCTGATAAAAAGCCCTACGCCGAATTGTGGATGGGCGTTCACCGAGATGGTCCGTCCCAAACCGAATATAATGGAAAAACAATAAGTCTTGCGGAGCTTATCGAACAAGACGCCGCATTGTACCTTGGCAAGGCGGCGTCCGCAGGCGCGGATTCCCTTCCGTTTCTGTTCAAGGCGCTTGCCGCAGACAAGCCGCTTTCCATACAAGCCCATCCCAGCGTCGAGCAGGCGCAAGCCGGCTTTGAGAGGGAAAACAGTGCGGGTGTTCCGCTTGACGCGCCTGAACGAAACTACAAAGACGCTAACCACAAGCCGGAGATCATCTGCGCCCTTACACCCTTTAAGGCGATGGCGGGTTTTAGGGAAATTGATGAAATCCGCGTCCTGTTTGACGCTTTTGGCATGGAAATCCTCTCCGGCGTGAAGGCGGCGCTTGATTCGGGGCTGAAGGCGTTTTTGCAAGCGTTGTTCGCGCTTCCTCCGGAAGTCATTCGGCGCGCAAGCGATCACGCCACGACGTGGGAGCGGCGGCTTAGCGAGTCGCGCCCTCAATATCGTGACGTGTGGAAGACGGCGGCCTCTTTTGCGGAGCAATACCCATCGGATCCGGCGGCGCTCTCGCCTTTGTATTTGAACCTCGTTTTTCTTGAAAAGGGTGACGCTATGTTTCTG